>CAZNSV010000083.1:0-10583 GCA_964575775.1 uncultured Desulfovibrionaceae bacterium | reverse complement strand
GCGCATGGCGCCTACGCCCTGGCCCCCGACCATGAGCGGCACCACCAGCACGGCCACGATGCCCTCGGCCTTGGCCGCATCGCGGTACTGGAAGCGGGGGTCGGTCTGGGCGTCGTCGATGAACACGGTGTTGCCGGAGATGGCCTCGCGGTCCACCTGGCTCTTTTCCAGGGCCACGGGCCCCTTGCGGGTGTAGGTCTCGGAGAGCCCCCAGCCGCCACCGGGCAGCAGATACTTGCGGTGCCGGTCCAGGAGCCGCAGGGTGCAGCCCTTGGCCTCCAGGGCCTTGGCGGTCTGCTCGGTGACGTCGCGCAGCACCTGGGAGGGTTCGAGGCTGGAGTTCACACATTTGGCTACGTGAGACAGCGACCGGAAATAACGCTCAAAGCGGTCCATTGGTTCCTCCTGGATGATTGTCGTCCGGAAACCGGTTTTACGTCGGGAATTGCCGCAGGTATGGCATGAAATCTGGCCCTCGTAAACGGGTGCCGAAGAATGTTCGCGGAATAATAACAGGACCGTGTCCGGATCAGTCGCGTTGCGCCCGGTGCACCGTGAGCTGCGGGAAGGGGATGTTCCAGCCCTCGCGGGTGCAGGTCTCCACGCAGACGCGCTGCATGAGCCGCTCGAAGAAGAAGTACTTGTCCGCGACCTTGCCCGAGAAGCTCGCGAAGAGCACCACGTCCAGGGACGAGGCCCCGGCCGCGGCAAAGTCGCTGCTCACGCTGCGCAACTCCTCGGCGAATCCTGCGTCCTTGATGGCCTGCTCCAGGTTCCGGGCCAGGGTCTGGGGAATGACCGCGGTGGCGATGGCCTGGTGCTTGTAGTCCACACCGAAGCTCACGCGCAGGAGGAAACCCTGGGAGATGACCCGGGGGTTCTGCCCCAGAAAGGCGGTGGTGGGGTAGGTCTTGAAGCTGTCGCCAAAGAGCCAGAGCCGCACCATGTCCGGGTTCTGCTGCGCCACCTTGCCGTAGGTGCCGTCGTCGAGAAAAACCCAGTCCTCCTTGCGGGTGGGGAACCAGGGCTCGTCAGGCGCGAAGGGGCGCGAAGTCTTGTCGATGAGCTCGCTGAGCCGGATGCGCAAACGCCCCCCGGCCAGGGCGGGGTTCGCCAGGGTGCTGTAGTAGTTCAGGCGCTCGACCTTCCAGGGCAGGCCGTTGAAGACGATGCGCTCGCCCTCGCGCACGCTGCCGATGTTCAAAATGAGCTTGATCTCTTCCCAGTACTGCCCCAACCCTTGTTTGGTGCTCCAGACAGCGGAGAGGATGAGCACGAAGGCGATGACCAGGAGCAGCCAGTCCTCGGCCAGATAGAGGGTGACGAGGGCGGCGAAGGCCGCGGCAGCCACCGCCAGAATGACGAACCCCACATCCAGCAGCCGCATGGCGAAGCCCTGACTCTCGCGTTTGCTCAGGCCCGGCAGGCTCAACAGCACCCGACGCAACCCACGCATCACGAAGAAGACACCCAGGAAGGCCCCCACCGCGTAGAGGAGGTTCTTGCCCCGATTCCTGACGAAGTTGTCCAGCATGCCGCCCAGGGCCTCGGACAGGGAGCGCCGATCGGCGATGAGCTGCTCCTGCTTGTAGCGGGCCAGCTGCAGCTCGTTGTCCAGGCGGTCGCGCCGCTCGGTCCATTCCCGCAGCACGGACTGCAGCTGCTTCTTCAGGTCGGCCTCGGTGACATTGGCCAGGACCTGCTCCAGGCGCTCGATGGCCCGGTTGGCCAGGGCCAGACGGTCCTGCTTGAAGTCGATCTCCGTACGCAGGCGGTCCAATTCGCGGGGGCGCTCCGTGAGCTCCGAAAGCTCGCGCAACAGGGGCGCCAGGATGATCTGCACCTGCTCCTCGATCTTGAAGGTCTCCACCCTGTCCAGGAACAGGTCCTGGATGTCCGCACCGGCGGCCAGCTGGCTGAAGGTCTCCAGGTTCTTGGCGATGTCGCGCTCCATAGCCACCAGACGCTCCTGGATGTGCAGCTTCTCGTTGTCCGTTTGCGCGGCGCGCAGCTCGCGCTGCAGGGATTTCAGGGTGGCGTTGCGGTCCTGGATGCTCTTGTACAGGAGCTGCAGCCGGTTCAAGGTCTCGTTCTGCGCCTGCTGGGCCGCGTCGGGCTGGGCAGCCTCGGGCTGGGCTGGCGTGGGCTGCGCGTCCTGGGCATGCAACGCCGTACTCCAGATGAGGAGACAGAGCAGCACCAGCAAGGCCGCACAGGCCCTGCGCGCTGCAGGAATGACTTGAGGGGGGAAATGCCGAAACGCAGTGCTGGGCATTGGTTCAGAAGACAAAACGGCCTTGCAGGGTTGGCTGTTCATCTGCCCAGAACACACCAGGAACCGAGGCCTGTCAAGCAAAATCGGTACACGGGAAATCAGGCCGCAAACGCTCTTGCATCAGCTCATGATCATGACCTTGTTCTGGCTGGGCATGGTCACGGACCCGGCGGCATTGTTGTTGTTGTGGGTGGTGGTGTCACTCAGCCGCACGGCCGGGGTGCCCTGGAGCATGACCTTGGTGCTGGAGGTGACGAAGCCCACCGGCCCCTTGATCATGCTGGAGGCCACGCCCCCGGCCACCCCCGGCTCGTCGCCCGAGCTCGGCGTGCACTTGGAGTTGCGGTGCAGGGCGGGCATGCCGCCGATGAGCACCTTGGTGGTGGTGGGCTGCCCCAACGCCGGAGGGGCTGTGTTGGGGTAGGGCGTGGGCACCGGCCCCCCGGGGGTGGGGGTCTTGCACACGTCCAGGCCCGGACACATGAGCTGCCCCGAATTGGTGGTCACCGCGAACATGCTCGCCTCCTTGTTCCCAGGTCTCAGCCCAGGTTGACCTTTTCGCCGTCCACAGTCACGGCGCCCTTGGCCAGAATGTCGGCCTGACCGGCCTGCACGCTGTAGCGTTCTTCCACTTCGGTCCGTTGCCCCTTGGCGCGGTGCAGCTCGAACCCCGTGAGCCGCAGGGCGCGGCCGATGCGGGCCGTGCAATGCGCAGCGGCCAGGCTCAGGCTCTTGCTCACCGTGGCCACGCGCTCCACCCGGGCCTGCAGCGAACGGGCCAGCAACCCCAGGTGCCCGAAGCTGAACCGTGCCACAGGCGCGCTCAGGCCGATCTCTTGCGCCGTGATGCTGCAGGTGCCGTGGGGCGTTTCCAGGGCCAGGTTCCCCGGCACTTGCACGGTGGCGCTCCCGGCCTCCTGCTCCAGGATCTGCAGCAGGTAGTGGCCGCCGTCCGGATTCCGGAACACCAGGACCAGGTCCCCAGGCCGGGGCAGCAGCAGGCAGCCCGACGCCCGCCGGGCCGCGAGCTCCGTGCCGTTGTCCAGGGCCACGCGCCACCGCGTACCAGCTTCTTCGGCCACGGGGGCGAGCACGCGCCCCGTGTGCAAGGCTCCGGCAGCGGACTCGGCAGACTGGGGGCGGGTGCCACCCTGCCGGACAGGCACGGCCCGTAGCCGGGCATCCGGTGTGCCGCAGGGCTGTTGGTTGGGGGCGAGTGGGGCGGATGCGGTCTTCATCACATCTCCTTGGGTTTCCAGTCTTCGGCCGCGGCAAGTTGCAGGTCGGTTTCGCGCAGGCCCTGGGTTTCGGCGCCCTCCCAGCGGGCAGCGGCGCGGTGCACCCGGTGCATGTCGGCCATGTGCAAGTCGGCGTGGGAAAAGTCGGCCTGGTCCACCCAGGCGCCCGCGAACACGGCATGGCGGAGCACAGCCTGCCGGAACACGGCCCGATCGCACACCGCCCGGCTGAACTGCGCGGCCTCCAGGTGGCCTTGGCGCAGATCCGCCTCGATGAGCACGGCCTGCTCGAAGTTGGCTTCCGGGAGTTTGACCCTGGGCAGCAGCGCCCGGCGCAGGTCGGCGTTGTTCAGCAGCACCCAGCGCCCCCGTACTTGGGTCAGGTCGGCCTCCCGGAGGGAGGCCCCCGTGAAGCAGCACTGGCTGAGGTCGTGCCCGGTCAGGCGGGCCTTGTCCAGCCGGGCCTCGGCGAACCTGGCCTTGTGCAGGGTGCAGCCCGGAAAGGCGCAGCCCCTGAGGTCCGCCTCGCTGCATTGGGCCATGGTCAAGTTGGCGCCGCTCAGGTTCGTGGCGCGCAGGTCCAGACCTTCCAGGCAGGCTCGGCTCAGGTCGGCTCCGGCCAGGGAGGCCTGGTCCAGCCGGGTGCGGTGGATGCAGGCCTGCTGCAGGTCCGCATCGGTAAACTGCGCACCCGTGGCGTCGGAAAGGGTCACGCTCAACCGCGCGGCAGAGCAGTGCGAGAAATTGGCCTCGCGCAGCTCCAGATGCCTGAGCGCAGCCTGCTCCAGGTCCGCGCCGGAAAAGTCCGCGCCCGTGGTGGTGCAGTAGCGCAGCGTGGCGCCCGTGAGCCTGGTCTTGCGGAACACCGCGCCGTTGAGGCTGACGTGAGTCAGCAGGACCCCGCTCAGGTCCAGGTGCGAGAAATCCCAGCCGGAGCAATCCACGTCGCTCAGCAGCCGCTCCGTTTGCAGCCGGTGGAGCAGGGCGCCCCTATCCATGGTCGGGCTCCAGCAGGGCGGGATCCAGGAGGGTGCGCCCGAGGAGCACGTCCTCCAGTCCCGCGAGATTGAGGGTGCAGCGGTAGAGGTCCGCGCCGTAGAGGTTGGCGTTGCGGATGGCCGCGCCGGAGCAGTCGGCCCAGCGCAGCGAGGCTCGGAAGAGGTTGGCGCCCACGAGCCTGGCCTGGCGCAGGTCGGCCTTGAGGAATACCGCTTCCCGGGCCGTGATCCTCTCCAGATTGGCGCCACGGCAGCGGGCCTTGGCCAGGTCGGCCTTGTCCAGGCGGCAGCCGCCCAGGTCGGCCTGCTCCAGCCCCAGCCCCCCCCAGCACACGGCCGTGAGGTCGGCGCCCCGGAACGAGGCCTGCCCGGCGTCGGTTCCGGCGTCGGCCCGGGAGCCCGAGAGATCCGCATTCCGGCATTGCGCGCCCACGAGCCGGGCCCCGCCCAGGCGCAGGCCGCTCCCGCACACTGACTTGAGATTCGCGCCGGTGAGGTCCGCGCCGCTGCAGTCCGCTTCCCGGCAATCCGCCTGCTCCAGCACGGCCTTGGTCAGCACGGCCTGCTGCAACTGGGCCTTGCAGAGCACCGCCTCCCTGGCCGAGCACTCGGCCAGCCGGGCGCCCTGCAGCACGGCCTCGCTCAGGTCGGCGCGGTCCAGGTGGGCGTGGCTCAGGTCCGCCCCCCGACAGGAAGCGCCCTGCAGCTGCGCGCCCGTGAGCCGCACCCCAGGCCAGACCACTTCGTCCAGCACGGCCAGCCGCAGGTCCGCGCCCGAGAGGTCCAGTCCGGAAAAATCGCAACGCGTCAGGTCGCAGTGGGCCAGCCCGCGCCCGTCCCTGTGCCGGGCCAGGGCCTCCGCCGTCTCCAGCGGTGTGGACAACGGGGGCGGTACCACCCCCTCCGACACTGGGGGCGGTACCACCCCCTCCGACACTGGGGGCGGTTCCTCCCCGGCCGCTTCCTCTTCCTTGGAGGGCGCGTCCGAGGGCGCGGCCTTGGCCAGTCCCACCAGCTGGGCCTCCAGGGCCTGCAGCTGGGCAAAGGCGGTAAGGATGCCGCCGATCTGGGTGCGCAGCTCCGGGGGCAGGTGGGCGGCCCGCTTGGCCAGTTCCTGCTCCAGAGCGCCCCTGTCCAGCCCATGCTGGGCGAGAAACCGTTCGGTTTCGGCTTCCAGGCTGCGGACTTCCTTTTCCAGCCCGGCCATGAGCTGTTGCGGGTCCTGTTCCGCCGCGGTCACGGTGCGCTCCAGGCGCCCGGACTCGCGCTCCAGCTGCTGCTCCAGGGCGTGGTAGTCGAGCCCGTGCTGGGTCAGGAACTGGCGCACCTCCTGCTCCAGACGCCCCACCTCGGCTTCCAGGGGGGCCAGGTCCAGGGCCGGTGCGGCGGCAGGGGCCACCTGGGCAGCCTGAACCACCGGGGGGCTCTCCGGTTCACCGACTGGCGGCGGGGCGCTTGCCGCCTCGGCCGGCCGCAGGGCAGCCAGGCACAGGGCGTGGTAGTGCTCCACCGACAGAGGCGCGGCGTCCAGGGCTTCCGTGGCGGCCAGAACCGCCACCACGTCGGCGCACTCCTCGTCCCGGGCGTGGGTCAGCCCCCGGAAGAGGATGAGTCCCAGTTCCTGTTCCGGGAACAGCCAGAGCGTCTCCAGGCGACAGGGGAGCTCCCGGAAGAGCTCCTGCTCCCGCTGGCCCGCCGGGGGCTGCGTGCGCAGGACAAAGAGGCGCCCCCGCAAGCGCGGCACGTGCCCCCGCACCTGCTCCTTGGCCGGGTGCATACCGTGGATGGCAAAGGGTTCGCCACCTAGGAAGAAGTCGGGCAGGCGCTGGTCCTCTGGGGCGGCGCAGGCGTGCTCGTGGTCGTAGTCGCGGGGGTAGCCGGGCCAGGCCTGCTCCAGCCAGCGGGCATCCACCGTGCCCATGAAGCGCCGTCGCTGGGGCCAATGAGGGGGCAGGGCAATGAGGCCCGCCGGGGGCACGGGGCGGCCGGGATCGCTCAGGAAGTGGGCCGGGTCCTCCACAAAGGGCAGGGGGTGGATGTCCTCGGGCAGGGGCACGTGCCCCAGACCCAGGGGGTTTTCGGCAAAACCCGGACCGCCGTAAGCCTCGCGCCAGGTCACGGGCAGGCGGGTGAAAAACTCGGCCTTGCCGTGTTCGCACCCCTGCCAGAAACGGGGGCCAAAGACCTGGAGGCGCTTCTGCAGCCCCGCCACCCGGACCAGGATTTCCCGCCCCCGCACCGGCACGGCGGAGTGGCAGGCGCCGTAGACCAGGTACTCGCCCCTGGGTTTGGGCAGCCCCTGGTCCAGGACTTCACCCTCGGGCAGGGCCTGCTCCACGGCCTGCCAGAGCTCCTGCTCGGAGAGCAGGGCGGACTCCGCCTCGGCAAAGGGGAAGGCGGCCAGGGCGGCCAGGCTCAGGCTGTAGTCCCCGGGCTCGCCCGGCGCGCCAGGCAGGCGGGGGCAGACGCCGTAGAGCAGGGACAGGGTGTCGGGCTTGACGATCTTCATGGCGTGCCGCACCTCAGCCCAGCTGGATGATGCCGGCCTCGTTGATGCGCAGCTGTCCGGCGTGGAGCTGGTGGCCCGTGAACTGCAGCTGCAGCCCCTGGGGCGTGACCGCAATGGAGTCGTTGCCGCATTCGAGCTTGGCGCTGCTCGCGGTGGCGGTGACCTTACCGGGGCTGGCGCCCAGGCTCTCCATGACCACGCCGTTGGCGCCCACGGTGATCTTGCCGCCATTGGGCTTGGTCAGGGTGATGCCGTTGGCGTCGATGACCAGTTCGATGTTCTGGGGGGGCTGGGCGGTGCTGACCACCTTCAGGGTGATGCTGGTGCCTCCGGCCAGGTCGATGACGGCATTCTGCTTGTTGGTCAGGGTGATGTTGCCGCCCAGGGCGGTGATCTGGACGGTGGATTTGGCCAAGGCCGCGCAGGAGGGGGCCGTCAGGACCTCGGCCGTGAAGGTGGCCGTGGGGCTCACGGTGCAATTCACCGAGGCCTTGACGCCCTGGTTGTCCAGCACGATCTCGCCGGTGCGGGCATTCTTGCTGGCGTCCTCGAATTTTTTCACCAGTTTGGCCACGAACGCGGCGGAGCAGACGGCCATGAGCGTGCCCGCAATGGCCCCGGTGAGTCCCAGGCCAAAGGACCAGTGCTTCCAGTCCACGGAGGCGTCGTGCAGGAACCCTTCGTCAAAGGGCGCGGACAGTCCCACGATCCCGGCTCCGGCCGTGGCCGTGCCCAGCATGCCCACGGCCAGGGCCTTCTTGGCCGAGGTGATGAGCGTGGTCAGGGGCGCCGCCACCCCCCCGGACAGGGACAGGGAGGTGAGGCCCATGGTCTCGTTGGTGTCCTTGAGGTTGCACTCCTCCTCGCCCAGCCCCACCTGGGGGCCCTTGACGTACTCCACCTGGGTGGCCAGGGTGGCGCTGTAGCTGATGGCTGCCACCAGCTCGTTCTTGAGCCCCACATAGACCTCGTTGGACACCCCCACGGTGAACTCGTTCTTGGCGCCCGCCGTGGCCTCGTTCTGGGCCCCGGCCGAGAACTTGTCCCAGTCCCCTTCCGTGGCGAAAGCGAGGCTGCCCCCGCCCCCGGCCCGCATGGAGCCCACGGCGATGCCGCTCTTGTGGAAGGGGGAGAACAGGCCGATGAACTCCTGGCCGCTCTTGTCGCCCATGACCAGCTGGTTGCCGCGCACGCTGCGGATGGCGTTGGCCGGGTTGTTGGCGTCGTGCACGATGCTCGTCTGCTCGAAGTTGGGCACGGCGTGGGCAATGAAGGGGCGGTCCGGGTCGCCGTCGATGAAGCCGACCAGTACCTCGCTGCCCTTGAGCAGCGGGAAGTGCATGCCGTGCCCCGAGCCGCCGTAGGGCTGGGCCATGCGCAGCCAGTGCGAGGCCTTGCCGCCGTCGCGGTCGGAGAGGTCGAAGGGCAGCTTGACCTTGTAGCGCCCCTTGTCGTCCAACTCGGCGTACTGGCCGCTGCCCGCGGCATCCACCCGGGCGCTGATCAGGCCGTGGAAGCGCGGCAGCTCGGTGACGCGCGGGTGCCGGTACTGCACGTCCGAGGGAATGGCCGTGAAGCTGTTGCGGTAGAAGTCCTCGGGCTTGGACCCGGGCAGCCCGACGCCCAGCCCCGAGGCGATGTAGCCCGTCTGGTTACCCTCGTGCCGCAGCTCCACGGTGAGGTAGTCGCGGTTCAGGGCGGAGCGGAAGTGGTTCTCCAGGCTGAAGGTGAAGCCCGCGCAGAGCATGGGGGAGCTGCTCTGCCCCCTGACGATGCGCTGCCCGGCCTTGGCCTGCTCGGCGCGGACCTTGGCCTGGTGCTGGGCCTCGTCCGAGCTCTTCACGTTGTCGCCGTAGACGTAGACCTCACCGTAACCGCCCTTGGGCACCTCGGCCTGGCTCTTGAGCTCCACGTTGGGCAGCCGGTAGTTGTAGTCCTTCACCAGCACGGACTTGGGCACCATGTGCTGCTCGCAGACCAGGGCGAAGACGAACTCCTCGGTGCCCGGCGCGTTGAGGGCCTGGATCTGGTCATAGCGCAGGGGCGGTTGCTCGGGCAGGGGCTGGTGGGACATGGCGCTGTCCGTGATGATCAGCTTCTCGCCCCGGCTCTGCTGCTCGAAAAAGTAGTACAGGCCCTCGCGCTCCAGCCAGCGCGCCAGGAAATTGTAGTGCGATTCGCCGTACTGGCAGACATATTCCCGTTTGGGATAGCTCTGGGAGAGCCGGAACTCGAAATCCTGGCTGCTGAGGATGCCCGAATCCGTGAGCAGCTCCTTGAGGAATTCGGGGGCGCTCTTGTCCAGGAAGATCTGGTTGTGCCGGGTGAGGGTCAGCCCCCACAGGCGGGGCACCAGCACCGCCCGATAGAAGCAGACCGTGTCCACGGCCTGGAGCAACTCGAAGCGCGCCACAATGCCCTGGTAGCGCCGGTTGCCGTGCTTGCCCATGATGGTCAGCACCGCCAGACCCTCGCTCAGGTCCTCCAGCTCGATGTCGCTGCGGTTGGAGGCCAGGTCCACCACGAACTCGTAGGGCCTAGACAGGGCTTCGACCCCGGTGAAGCTGACCACCGCGAAGGTGTCGGCCGGCAGGCCCATGGACACGAAGGAAAACCGTCTTTCGGCGCTCATACCCGTCTCCCCCTGGCTCCCGCTTCCGCTGCCGGATGGCTGTCGCGGTTTCTTCCATCTACCAAGGCCGCGCGGCTTTTCCAATACAATTCTCCAAACTGTGGAGAAGTGGCCCCCAGCCTGTCTTGACAGCCGGGCACCTTGGCCGTAGGCAGCAGCCCATGCACCCCGCAGCCCCCCGCATCGCCGCGCGCCCCCCTTGCCCACAGCCACGAGGGGCGGCATGCGCCTGAAAGAATTGCTCAAAAACCTCCTGCTGCTCTGCGGCTCCCTGCTGCTGGTGCTCCTGCTCGCGGAGCTCGTACTCTTCCGTTTCGTCCTCCCCGGTCCGGACCTGGCCCGCCTGGCCTTCACCGACGGAGTGCTGCGCTACGCACCGGAGCAGCAGGGCATCTACCGCAAGCGCAACGAAATCCGAGCCGAATTCCGCATCAACAACGCCGGCCGCCACTCCGGCCACGCGCACTACACCCCGACCCCGCCCCCAGGGGTGCGGCGCATCGCGGTGATCGGCGACTCCTATGTCCAGGCCAAGCAGGTGGACTACGACCGCTCCCTGGCCGAGGTGCTGGAGGCGCGGCTCGGTCAGGGGCACGAGGTCTACCGTTTCGGGATGAACGGCGCGCCCCTTTCGGAATACCTGCACGTGCTGCGGGCCGAGGTGCTGGACCATGCCCCGGCCCTGGTGGTGCTGGTGCTGGTGCACAACGACTTTGCCGAGTCCTGGCAGTTCAAGAGCGGGGTCTACACCAGCGCGTTCCTGAAATACCGCGTGTTGCCGGACGGGGGGCTGGAGGAAGTGCCCCCCACGCCCTACCGGGAGCCGTGGTACGCGCCCATCCGCTACCACAGCGCCACCTGGCGCAGCCTGGCCTACCGCGACGACGTGCGCTTCGCGGCGCTGCGGCGTCTGCTTCTGGGCGAAGGGGGC
>CAZNSV010000082.1:0-10596 GCA_964575775.1 uncultured Desulfovibrionaceae bacterium | reverse complement strand
AAGCCGCGGCGTTGCTGGGCCTGCGCTACCACCAGTTCCGCGCCCTGTATCGCAAGCACGGACAGGGGCGGACCTGAGATCCGGAATCGGGTCGCGGCGCGGCAGGGCAGGGGAGCGGAAACAGGCAGGCCCACCCCTGCCGATTGGGCAAAGGCGGGCCTGGAGAAATGCGAGGGTCTTGCGTCTACTTCTTGCGCAGGATGATGGCGTCGTTCTGCACTTCCACCACGAACACATCGCCGGGGGCGAAAGTGCTGCCCGCACCGGTCAGCATGTTGGCGGAAAGCTTCAGCTCACCCTTGTTGGAGATGCGGGGATTGCGGCTGCGCCCCCCACTCATGCCGGGAATTTCGTAAAATCGCTTTTCATCCTGCATCAGGCGCAGCATGTGCGCTTCCAGGGTCTGCTTGTTCTTGATGCCCAGTTCGAGCATGATCTGCTGGGCATTGAGGCCTTTTTCGATACAGGCCTTGAGTTTGGGGCCGTTATAGTTACTGCGTCCAGCCATGATTGCTTCCTCCGTTATGGTGTGATCGGTGCGGAGACAATAGCAATCACCTTGGTTGAAAGCAATATCCCGCCTGGGAGAAAACTGAAAAAACCGCGAAAAAGTTTCAAAGCTCCGCGTGTGAATTCTGGCGCACCCGCGAGAAGGTCATGTATCACTGCTTGTGATTTTTTTCTCATTGAGCGGTATGCGTGGATACTCGCCCGATGATTCGTGGAGATGCCTGGGCCATAGTTGGCTGGGGTGCGTCGTGTTGCGTCAAGTCGGCCGGCCAAAAATACCGTCCGCCGCGCGGATGCGTGTTCAACCTGCGCGACTTTTCAATGCCCCAAGCAGCTTTCGCTACAATCCTGTCAACGAAAAAAGGGATTGTGGGTCGTTTCCCGGCCGATGGTGGTGGCGGGGCCGTGCCCGGCATGGACCACGGTTTCCGGCGGCAGGATGAAGAGGCGCTCCCGGATGGAGTGTAGCAGGGTGGCGGCGTCGCTGCCCGGCCAGACCGTGCGCCCCACGGAGTCGTGGAACAGGGTGTCGCCCACGAAGACCCATCCGGCCCGGGGGAAGAAGTAGCTCAGGCTGCCCGGGGTGTGGCCCGGGGTGTCCAGGATCAGCACGGGCATGTCCAGCAGCGTGGCGCGTCCCGGCTCCACGGCGGTCAGCTCGAAGGCCGGGACCAGGGGGTAGCCCTGGGCTCCGCCGCGTCCCACGACTTGGTCTTGCAGGATGCGGTCCTTGGCGCTGCCCCAGATTTCCGGGGTGCTGCCCCCCTGGAGGGCGGCGCCTTCCGCCAGCTGCCGCACCCCGGCCACGTGATCGGCGTGGAGGTGGGTGAGCAGGATGTGCGTGAGCCGCAGCTCGTGCGCGGCCAGAAAGCGCAGCATGGGCGAGGGATCGGCGCCGGCGTCCACGGCCACGGCCTCGCGCCCCGTGTCCAGGAGAAAGCAGTTGGTGGCCAGATTGCCCAGGGTGAAAGTGCTCAGCCGCATGGTGGGGGCTCCGATCATGGATTTGCGCCCTGGTATCATTATTGCTCCTCCCGGGCAAACCGCAGCGTGCGGGGGCAGTTTTTGCCCCCGTCTCGGGAGGCCCCATGCTCTATTTCTTCGGCAACTGCCAGATGGATTTCCTCGCCCAGTCCCTGCTCGTCACGGGTCTGGACGTGGAGCACCGGCCCCTGGCCTCGCCGCTCACATTGGGGGCGGACAAAGGCGACATCCCGCCCAGTCTGGCCATTCTGCAGCAGCACTTCGACATCGAACGCTTCATGCACGGCCGCACCCTGAAGCATCAGTTCCAGCTGCTGACCCCGGACGATCCACCCGCCGAGTTGCTGGTGCTCAATCTCTTTCACGAGAACCAGCCGCTGTTCGTGCAGACCGGCGAGGACCGCATCTTTTTCATCGACGCCGCGGTGTGGCGTGAACTGCCCCATGTGGAAAAGTGGATGCGCGCGTCCTGTCAGCAGGTGCAGCCCAATCCGGAGCGCTATCTGCAGCGCTTCACGCGCATCCTGGAAGCCCTGGTCAAACGCTGCCCCCGCACGCCGCTGCTGCTGGTGACGCGGCTGCTGCACTATCCGGCCTTCGGCCCGGCGCCGCGCTCCTACGTGCAGGGCTGGGACCGGGTGCAGCTGCAGCTGCCCCAGGCCCTGAGCGAGTGGCAGGCGCGCTTTTCCACCCTGCACGTGCTGGACATGAACCGGGTGCTGGGCGGGATCTGGAACAAGGGGCGCGGGTCCGGTCTGGACCGGGCGGAGGCCCACTGCCCCTTCCTGAAACTGGAACCGGCGCCGGAAGGGGCCGGAGGCGGGCTGAGCGTGGCCCGGGACCTGGAGCACGTCGGCACCCTCTGGCCGGTGCTGGCGGCCCGGATCCTGGACTTCCTGGCTGCCGGGCACGTGGTCTACGCGCCGGAAGAGCAGGTTCCGGCAGAGTGGGGGCGCCCCTGGCCCGGTCCGGAACGGGTGAGCGAACAGACCCTGGCGGCTTGGCTGGGTTCCGGCTCGAACTACACCGCGGCCCGCGCCGTGGGGGCCATGCTGTTCGATTCCGCACACGACCGGACCGCGCTGTTGGTGGAACAGGCGCCATTGCTGCCGGTTTGCCACAACCTGTTGCACATGATTGACAACTACAGCCGAATTCAGAACAATCCGCTCATCGCCGCATGGTGCGAGGCCCACGCCCGCGCCGCCCGCCGCTTCACGGGCAACGGTACCCATTACACGCAGCACTATCTCGAGCGTCTGGAGCGGATCCGGCTCAGGGCCACCCACGCCGTGGCCGCCTGAGCTGCCGGGGATCCGCCCGCCTCCCCCGCTCCTTGGCGCTTCCCGGACGGATCATGCGCATACTTCTGGTCGACGACAACGACAACAGCCTGCAGAGTCTGGCCGTGGTCCTCACGGACCTGGGCCACGAGCCCGTACCCACCAGCAATCCCGAGCGGGCGTTGGACCTGGCCCAGCGGGAGTTCTTCCCCCTGGTGATCACGGACATCCGCATGCCGGGCATGGACGGCCTGCAGCTCTTGTCGCGGCTCAAGGCCTCGCCCTACAGCAAGGACGCCGACGTGGTGATCATCACGGGCCACGGGGACATGGAAACCGCCGTGGACGCGCTGCGCAAGGGTGCCTACGACTATCTCAACAAGCCCATCAACGCGCGGGAACTGGCGGCCGTGGTGGAACGCAGCGCCGAGCACCAGGCCCTGCTCTTCGAGAACCGCGAGTACCGCAGCCGGTTCGAGGAAAAGATTCAGGAGACCACCCAGAGCCTGCAGCAGGACCTGGCCCGGGCCCGGCGGCAGCTCCTGGAGGTGGCGGGGCTCGACGGCCTGGTGGCCCGCTCCCCGGCCATGCGGCGGCTGGTGGAGGAGGCCGCGCTCTATCACGGCGACCCCACCGTGCCCGTGCTCATCGAGGGCGAGACCGGCACCGGCAAGGAGGTGCTGGCCCGGCTGGTGCATTTCGGCCACAACGGCAGCGACAAGCCCTTCGTGCCCATCAACTGCGCCGCCATTCCGGAGCAGCTCTTCGAGAGCGAGCTCTTCGGTCACGAGGCCGGGGCCTACACCGGCAGCACCCGCAAGGGGCAGGCCGGGAAGCTCGAACTGGCGGGCAAGGGCAGCATCTTCCTGGACGAGGTGGCGGAGATGCCCCTCAACCTGCAGCCCAAGCTCTTGCGGGTCTTCGAGGACCGCACCTTCTACCGCGTCGGGGGGCTCAAGCGGCGGGACTTCGAGGCCCGGATCATCTGCGCCGCCAACCGCGACCTGGAGGGGCTGGTGGCCCGCGACCGCTTCCGGCGCGACCTCTTCCACCGGATCAAGGTGGGGCATCTGAGCATCCCGCCCCTGCGGGAGCGGCCCGAGGACATCCCGGCCCTGGCCGAACATTTCCTGAGCCGCGAGGCCAAGCGCAAGCGCAAGCGGTTCAAGGCCCTGCACCCGGACAGCATCGATTTGCTGCTTTCGCGCCCCTGGCCGGGCAACGTGCGGGAACTGGAGAACGTCATCGAGCGGGCCGTGCTGTCCACGGACGGGGAGCTGCTGACCCCGGGGCACCTGTCCTTTCTGCCCGAGGACACGCCCCAGGCGCCGCCTCCGGCCTGCGCGTCGGCTCCGGCCCTGGACTTCGAGCACCTGGTGATTCCGGACGAGCCCCTGAACCTGGAGGCCCTGACGGACGCCATCATCCAGAAGACCCTGGAGAAGTTTTCCGGGAACAAGAGTCAGGCCGCCCGGCACCTGGGGCTCTCGCGCTACGCCTTGCACCGGCGGCTGCAGAAGCTGGACGAGGAAAAGGGGCTCTAGCGCACGAGGTGCGGATTCGCACGCGCGCATTCGCCCGGTCAGTGAAATCCGGGGTGCGGCCCCTGACGCGGTTGCCTGCGGTGGCGGTGGCGTTTCCCTTTGTAAGTGCCCTAAAGATAATGCTAATATAAATATATTGCCAGGATGGTGCACAGCGGCACGGGTCTTGCCATAGGAGACGAGAGTGCCGTGGACCCTGCCGCGGTTAAACTCGAAGTCATGGAACCGGGGTCGGCCCAAGCCCCTTCGGGCCGCAGCATTCCCCCCCCCCAGCTGCACCGGTTCCAGAAGCGGTCAACGCCCCCCTGCGTTGCCGCGCAATGCGATTGTTCGAGCCGGAGAGTCCCCCCCCCCCCCGATTCTCCGGCTCGGACGCGCATGACCTACCCCCCACTGCAAGTCTTCACCAAGCCGCGGAGCGCTCGTGTCCGTGCCGTGTCCCGGCAAGGCGCCCGCCTTCAGCAGGTAGGCTTCACTCCGGCCAGTTTGCTCACCGCGAGCAGCAGGTTCCGGCAGTCCTCGCCGTCGAACAGCAGCAGGATGTCGCCCTGGATCAGGGCCGTCTCCAGGCCGAAAGTGGCCTTGATCATCAGGGCCATGCCTTCGTCGCTCTCCGGCGGCAAGAGCTCCGCCAGGTCCTGGAGATACTCCAGGGGGCGGTACTCGAAATGCAGGCCCGTGGTGTTGCCGATGGCACCCATGATCCAGATCAGGATGATGTTGCCGATCTCGCGCAGGGTGTCGGAACGGTAGAATTCCAGGTCGTCGGGGGCGTCGCGCCCCCCAAAGAGCAGGCGCACCAGGGCCCCGCCCGCATCGCGGGTGAAGAGCAGACAGGCCACGCCCTTGAACCCGCCGTGGAACCGCAGGCGCACCAGGTCGAGGGGCTGCTTGGCGAAGATGCGGCCGTGGCGCTGCAGGGTGCTCAGCCGTACCACACGCACCGCCGGTGCGCTGAGTTCCACATGGCTGCCCGTCATCTGGTTCAGGGCTCCGGCCGCCCGCCCCATGCCGATGTTCACCATCTCCTGGATCAGGTCTTGTTGCAGGGGCGAAACCGCCTCGGGCAGACACTCATGAGTGGGTGGTGAGAGAAGATTCATGGCACAACCCATACCCTGTCCTGCAGGTGCGGACAATGATATTTCAGCGCCAGGAAGGAAGCTGCCCGCAGGCTTGGGCGGGGAGTATGCTTTCAGCGAGTCTGGTTCTGCGGCCACCGATCATGCACGGTGGCCGGTTTCCATGGGCGTATCTCGCCGTGCACTTGCACCAGGGGAGCCCTCGGCAACAACGGAATCAGGCGGTTGACGAAGTTGGTGTAACGCTTTACGGATTTGTAGGTGTTTGCGCCAGGCCCGGTGCCGGTCCGCATTTATTGTTTTCTGGATTTGGCTGGATCGCCGGAAGTGGTAAGCCCGAAGCAGGGCGGCTGCACGGCTTGGTCCGCCCCATCGACGAGTGGCGGGCAATGGTGTCGACGAACCTATCTCTTGGGGGGCAAGGATGGGTACGCTACGTATGGATTGGTCCAGGTGTCGGGCGTTTTCGCCCAGCAAGGCCTGCGTTCTTCTCCTCCTGGCGTGGTTGCTGTGGCCGCAGGGTCTTGCGGCGCGGCCCGTGGTGCTGCCTTGCGAGCCGGGTTCGGCCGGTCTGGGCGGCCAGGTCGAGTATCATGTGGATGCCTCCGGCCAGGCCGACCTGACCGTGGTGCAGGCCTTGCATCAGGCCGGGGAATTCCGCCCCCTGCCTGGCGAGGCCCTCAATCTGGGGTACGAGCGGGGCGTGGTCTGGCTGCGGGCCGAGTTCGCGGGACCGGGCTGCCGCCCACGTGGCGGCTGGTACCTCGACCTGAACAGCCCCCCCTACTATCTGAGCTTGGATGTCTACACGCGGGGGGGCGACGCGACCTTCTGGCGCGAGGAGCGCTTCGGTCTGCTTCAGGGGCGCGAGCCCCGCCCCTTACCGCTGGAGCTGGCGCCCGGCGAGGTCCAGACCGTGTACCTGGCCCTGAACCAGGTCCACGGCATCATGCTCGTGCCGCAACTGCGCACCGCCGCAGAGCAGGCCCGGCACGAGGCGGTGCAGCTGGGCCTGGCTGCCCTGTCCTACGGCGTGCTGGGTGCCCTGCTGCTCTACAACCTCTTCCTCTGGCTTTCGGCCCGCGACCGGAGCTATCTCTGGTATTGCGCGCACCTGCTCCTGGCGCTGCTCTTCATCGCCTACAAGGACCCCGCCGCCTCCCTGCTGGGCATCAACCTCCAGAGCGAGTGGGCCTTCCGGCTGCACCTGGTGAACAACCTCCTGGTCCTTGCCACGGCGGCGCTCTTTGCCCGCAGCTTCCTGCGCTTGCGGCGGGGGCTGAACCGGGTCCTGCTGGGCTATGCCCTGGGCATGACGGTTCTGGTCCCTTGGGGACTGCAGGTGTCGTTGCAGGACTTCGGGCCGGTGCTCGGCCCGCTGGGCCTGCTCACTTCCCTGCTGTTGCTGGGCGTGGCCGGCTACCAGGTGACCCGGGGGGACCGACCGGCCCGGATCTTTCTTGTGGCCTGGGGGCTCTATCTGGTGTTCTGGTCCGTGCATGCCCTGACCTGTCTGGGGGGGCTGCCCCTGAACCTCTTCACCGCCCATGCCCTGCGCCTGGGCAGCTGCGGCGAGGCCCTGCTCTTGTCCTTTGCCCTGGCCTACCGCCTGCGGCTGCTGCAGACGCAGACCATCCGCGCCGAGGCCGACCGGGAGCGCCTGAGCAAAGAGAACACCCTGCTGCAGCTCATCCTCGAGAACAGTCACCTGGGCATCTGCTTTTCCCAGGAGGGGCGCGCCCAGTGGGCCAACCAGCGCTTCTGGACCCTGCTGGGGCATTCCGGCCCGCCCCCGGAAGAGGAACTGGACATGAACCGCCTCTGTGTGGACGAGGACCAGTGCCCCTTGATCTGGACTGCGGCGCCGGACACGGAGAACGAGGGGGTGTTGCTGCGGCGCGACGGCAGCACCATGCACTATCGGCTGCTTTGGAGCACCCTGCCCGAGGGCTCGGGCTACGGGGGCGAGGTCTGGATCCTGGAAGACGCATCCCAGCGCAAGCATTACGAAGAGTTGCAGCGTGACGCCGAAGCCATTGCCCGGCACGACCTCAAGAACACCCTGTTCGCCATCATTGCCTATCCGAGCCTCATTGCGGCCGGGGGCAACCTGGACACGGAACAGCAGCGCCTGTGCCGGGTCATCGAGGATTCCGGCCGCACCATGCTGCACATGATCAATCTGTCCCTGAGCATGCGGCGTATCGAGACCGGCACCTTCCGCCCCGAGCTGGAACCCGTGGACCTCCACGCCATATTACGCCAGTGCGTGGAGTTCCTGCGCCCCCTGCAGTTGGAGAAGCGCATCGCGGTGCGCGTCATCGTGAACGGGGAAGAGGGCGGGGTCCGTACGGCCCTGGCCCAGGGCGACGCCCTGCTCTGCTTCTCGGTGCTGGGCAATCTGCTGCGCAACGCCCTGGAGGCCGCGCCCGAGGGCAGCACGGTGGAGGCCGCCATCCGCTGCAACGGCACCTGCTCGGTGCTCCTGAGCAACGAGGGCGAGGTGCCGGAAGCCATTCGGGGGCGCTTCTTCGAGAAGTACGTGACCTCGGGCAAGCGCCACGGCAGCGGCCTGGGCACATACTGCGTCCGGCTTTTCACCCGGGCCATGGGCGGGGGTGTGCACCTGCACACCGGCGTGCCGGGCAGGACCTGCGTGGAAGTCATGCTCTCGGCACCGTCGGGGGCGGCCCCCTCGGCCACGGAGCCAGGCACCACCTCGCCGGACCTGGGGCCGCTGCGGGAGGTCTCGGACTTTGCTCCGGCCGCAGGGTGCGGTGTGCCCCGCCCTCCACTGGTCTGAAACGCGCAGCCTTCGCTGGTCCGCCTCAATTCTTCGGAGCAGAAGGTACTTCTCTTTTTGCACAGGACGCTGCGCCGCCAAAACCACGCTTGCAGCGTGGTCGTTCTCGTGGCTTCGCGCAACGCGGTATTGAACATTTTGAGCTTTCAGCAATAATCCTTTGGCCGGATCCGCCGATGAGACCCTTGCCCCCCACGGTGGCAGACGCGGCAGGTTGGTCTTGTTCTTGCTAACCCCGGAGGAGGGGGGCGATTCTGCCTGCCCGACCCCGGGAGCACTGTGCGCCAACGCCTCCCGATGTTGCCAACGAGACTCCCCACAGGAGCAGTGAGATGAACCTGAGCTGGCTCGGCAAGACCGCCGGTATTCTGGCCGAATTCTATACCCTGAACCCCGTGCCCTACCTGGTGCTGGCCGTCTGGCTGGGCTTCAGCTGCTGGTACGTGCGCCGGGCCTTCCGGGATTACGCGGGGATCAACCGCTATCTGCTGCAGATGATCCCCTTCGTGTTCACCATCCTGGGCCTGCTGGGCGCCGTGAGCGGCAGCCTGGGCTTCATCTGGAGCTTCAACCCCACGGACCTGCTGAGCGGCTCCTCCACGCTGTTCAAGGGCGTGTTGGGCTCCTGCGTCACGGCCCTTGTGGGCATGGTGCTGTCCCTGATCTTCAGCAAGCTCATTTCCATGACCCACTACAAGGTGGAGCTGCAAAAGGCCCTGGAAAACAACGAGCTCTTCGTGCTCAAGCGCATGTTCAAGCTCCAGATCAAGGCCCATGCCGCGGAGCGAAAAAACGTGGCCCTGACCCTGGAGGCCATCAAGGGCGTGCGGCGGGACGTGCAGAACCTGGCCCCGGGCCTGGAAAAGAGCGGGCGGAGCATGGCCGAGACCCTGCAGCAGGCTCTGGGGGGCAAGGGGGCGCGCCCCTTGAGTCAAAGCCTGGACGGTCTGCAGGCCGAACTGGAGCGCAGCGTGGCGGCTCAGGCCAGGCAGGCCGAGCGCCAGGCCAAGCTGCTCGAACAGCTGGGCGCTACCCTGGCCGGGCCCTCGCCCCAAAGCCTGGGCAAGCGCCTGGAAGCCCTGCAGCGGGAGCAGCAGCAGCGCGGCAAGGCCCTGGAAACCGCCCTGACTGCCGTGGGCGCGCAGCTGGAACGCAATGATACCCAGGCCCTGGGGCGTTTGCTGCAACAGAGCCTCGCCGAACAGACCGAGCGCCTGGGCGCAGCCCTGCAGGCCCAGGGCGAGGCCGCGGACCTGAGCCGCAAGGAGGCTTCCCTTGTCCAGAGCAGCGCCCTGCAGGCCATGCACGACGCCCTGTACCAGGCCTTGACCGAGGCCCGGCAGCAGGAGCGGGAATTTATTGCCCACAACCAGGCCGAGACCAGGAGCGAGTTGGCGGCCCTGGCCCGGCAACAGCAGGAGCAGCACCGCGAGCTGCTGGACAGCCGCGTGGAGCAGGAAGCCCGCATCCGCGAGCTTTTGGACGAGGGGCGGCGGCAGACCCGCGAACTGGCGGCCCTGGCCATGGTCTTGGCGCCGTTGAGCAAAACCCCCCTGCCCGCAGCCCTGCAGGCCCTGCAGGAGCGGGTTCGGGAGCTGGCCGAGGAGTTGGGACAGCGGCAGGGCACCCTGGAGCAGGGGCTTGCAGCCCAGCGGACCTTGCTGGAGCAGACCCGCGACGTGCTCACCGGGGAGCTGCTGCAGCAGCAGAGCCGCGTTGTGGCGGAAGCCGTGCGGGAAGCCCGGGAGCAGGTCACCCGAGAGCTGGGCCCCGGACTGCGGCACTGGCTGCAGCAGCTGGAAGGGCGCCTGGAGGAGCACCGTGCTCGCCAGGAGCAGGAGGCCGCGAGCAATTCCCAGGGGCTGGCAGGGCTGGCGGCCAGCCAGCAGGAGCAGGAGCAGCGCCTCACAGCCCTGACCCTGCAGCTGCGTGAGCTGGGGCGGGAGGTCGCGTCCGGATTCGCCCAACTCGCACAACTGGCCACGCGCAGTGAGGAGCTGACCAAGGACAGCCGCCTGCTGCGGGAGTTCCTGCTGCGCGCGGAAAAGACCCTGCGCAGCGGCAGCGCCTTGCAACAGGCCCTGGGCAAGCTGGCGAGCAAGGCCGGCGCCCCTGTGGAGGGCGCGGGTACCCTGTCCGGGGGGCTGGGGGAGAGCATGCAGCAGCTGGTGGCCCGGCTGCATGAGATCGACGCCATCAAGCGCCGCGACGGCAAGTTCTGGCGCAAGGTGGAGAGCCAGATGAACGACGGCATCCCCATCATCATGGGCGGCAACAAGCTGCACCTCTCCGACGACCTCAACGGCAGCTTCCAGGACCGCCTGCAGCGCAGCTTCAGCAACCTGGACCGCATCCTGCAGACCATCGTGGCCGGCTATCAGGGGCAGAGC
>CAZNSV010000081.1:0-10645 GCA_964575775.1 uncultured Desulfovibrionaceae bacterium | reverse complement strand
CCTGGTCCAGGATGCCCGCGGAGTTCCAGAGCACGGTGCGCACCGAGCCGTCCAGGTGCTGGATGGGAATCTCCACGGTCTCCCAGCGCTCGCCGCTCCTGGAGGTCTGGCGGATGTAGTCCATGATCCGGGCCTTGCTCTCCTGGGGGAAGAGAATCTCCAGGGATTGCCCCACGGCGTCCGCCTCCATCCGCCCCGTCAGGCGCTCGAAGGCCCGGTTGAACTTGGTGATCCGGAAGTCCGGACTCCACACGATGATGGGGGCGTTGGCGTAGGTCAACAGCTTGTTCAGATACTCGCTGGTCTGCCTGAACGCCTCCTCCACGGCCTTGCGTTCCGCGATCTCTTGCTGCAGGGCCGTGTTGACCTCCACCAGCCGCGCCGTGCGCAGCTTGACCTGCAGCCGCAGGAACAACGCCACCGCCAGACTCAACAGCACGGCAAAGCCGAGGCCCCAGAGTACAAACGCCAGCCAGCGGGGGGCTCCGGGAGGTTCCCCCGCCTCCAACCAGCGGTGCAGGGAGCGATGGTAGACCGAATCCGGCTGCTCCATCAGGGCCTTGACCACCCTGTCCAGTCCGGGCAGGAGCTCCAGGGGGTCGTCCTTGGGCACGGCGAAGCGGATCTGGATGGGGTTGAAGATGACGGGTGTCGGCCGCAGCTCATGCCCATCGCGATGCCTGGAGCCGAAGAGCCGGTTGGCCACTGCGGCGTCCGCCTCGCCCCGCTGCACAGCTGCGAAACACTCGTGGTAGGAGTCGAACTCCAACGCCGTGAAGGGCAGGCCGAAGCGCTCCATCAGGCTCGTAAAGGCGCTGTTGTGGGTATCGCCCTTGAGCAGGGCCACTCGCTTGTCCGTCAGATCCGGAAAGCTCTGGATGGAGCCGTCGAGGGGCACGAACACCTGCCCCCAGTTGGTCAGCAAGGGGGCGGCGGAAAAGTCCACAGACTCCTTGCGCTCCTCGCGCAGGGCCACGGCGGGCAGGAGGTGGATCTCCCCGGATTTGACCCCGGCAAAGACCTCGTCCCAGGTCCCGGGCACCAGCACCAGCTCCCAACCCAGTCGTCGGGCCAGTTCCTCCAGCACGTCGCCGAACAGGCCCGAGGGGTGCCCTCCGGCATCCAGAAACAGCAGGGGCTCGTTGTCGTAGATCCCCACCCGGAGCTCTTGCGGGGCGGCCCGGGACACCACCGGGAGCAACAGCCCAAGCAGAAGCCCCGAACAGAGCAGCAGTCTCGCGGACCGGAACGTCGTGCAGCGGCGGCCCGCTCTGCCGCTGCCTCCCCCGCCTTGTCCTCCGTTGTCGTTCACGGACGGCCCCCTGTTGTCATCCTGCCCGTTGCCATCCCGAACTGTCTGAACAGACAGCCAGGACGGCGTGGATTTCCGTCACTCTAAGTCAGGGGACGATGTGCAGCAAGCGGCTTTTTATCCCATCAACGGTACCTGTTTGTCCCAGGCCCTCCGGCTCAGCTCCCATCAATACGCTTCTCGATACAGAACAGCCTGATGGGACTCTGGCGCTTGTTGATGATCTCGTAGTGCAGGGCCCGGGCCTGCCCGAAATCCAGCCCCGCGCACCAGTCCGCCACTGCCTGCGCCTCCTCGCCCCCACCGGGATGCCCGGCATAGCAGACCACCGTGACGAGCCCGCCGGGGGCCAGGACCGCCAGGGTCGCGTCCAGGGCCGCCAGGGTTGTGGCCGGGCGGGTGATCACCGCACCGTCGGCCCCGGGCAGAAAACCCAGGTTGAACATGGCCGCCCGCACGCGCCCCTGCAGCTCCGGGGGCAGCAGCTCCGCCAGGCGCTCGTGCCCAGCCAGGTGCAGCCGTACCTGGGCGGACTGGCCGTGCCGCTCGAGCAGGGCCCGGGTGTTGGCCAGGGCCAAGGGCTGGACGTCCCAGGCGTGCACCACCCCTTGCGGCCCCACCAGCCGGGCCAGGAACAGGGTATCGTGGCCGTTGCCAGCCGTGCCGTCCAGGGCCGGGTCCCCCGGCTGGAGGACCCGGCGTACCAGTTCGTTGGCAAAGCCCAGGGTCGCAATGAGCAGTCCTTTCATGCCGTACCCGAACCCCCGCCTATTGCGGCTTCACGGCCCGCACGGAGATGCTGGCCACCACGGGCCTGGTCAGCAGTTCCTCGGCCCCGGCCTGGTCCAGTCCCTGCTGGGCCGCGATCAGCTCGGCCAGCTCCCGGGCCTGTGCGGGCAGATAATCCTGCAAGGAGTAGGCGGTCTCGCTCAGGACGCGCACCTCGCCCAGACCGGCCTGCTGCAATGCTGCCAGATAGTCCGCCTTGGGCAGGGCGCCCGCCACGCAGCCCACATAGGCGGCCGCGGACTCCAGCACCGCGGCCGGGAGGGGCGCCAGCAGCACCATGTCCGAAACCTGCAGCCGCCCTCCGGGTTTAAGTACCCGGCAGGCCTCGCGGAAAACCCGCCCCTTGTCGGGGGCGAGGTTGATGACGCAGTTGGAAAGGATCACGTCCACACTGTTGTCCGCCACGGGCAGGTGTTCGATCTCCCCGAGCCGGAACTCCACGTTGGTGTAGCCGCCCTTGGCCGCGTTGTTCCGGGCGCGCTCCAGCATGTCCGGGGTCATGTCCACGCCGATGACCCGCCCCTGGGGGCCGACCTTGCCCGCCGCCAGGAAGCAGTCGAACCCGCCGCCGCTGCCCAGGTCCAGCACGGTCTCGCCGGGGCGCAGGGCGTCGATGGCCAGGGGGTTGCCGCAGCCCAGGCCCAGGTAGGCACCCTCAGGCGCGGCCTGCAACTCGGCCGTACTGTACCCGCCCCCACACAGACAAGCCCCCACGCTGCCCAGGCCCTGGTCACCGCAACAGCTGCTCCCCTGCCTGGCAATGGCGCCGTACTGCTCCCGTACCGCCTTGCGAATCTCATGCTCCTGCATGGTGTTCTCCTTTCAAAATGGTTGCCGTGATCTGTGCCGCCCCTTCCGCGAAAAGGGCGCAGCGGCTTTGCAACAGGCCCTCGGCGCGGTAACGCTCCAGCTCCTCGGGCACGCCCAGATGCAGGCCCAGGAGTTCGGCGCAGTTCACAGAGCCGAAGCGCGCGGCGAACTCCCGGTGCAGTTGCTGCACCAGTCCGTAGCAGCGCAGCTGGCTGTCCGCGGCCACGCTGCGCCCCGCCACCAGCCCGATGGCCATGACGCCCCCACTCACGGCGCCGCAAATGCCGGCGGTGCGGGACACCCCCCCGCAAAACCCGGTGGCGATCCCGGGCATGATCTCGCTGTCCAGCCCCTGCTCCTCGGCAAAGGCCAGGAGCACGCTCTCCGCGCAAAACAACCCCCCGTCGAACAACTCCCTGCACCGTTTGACCACACGCATGCCGCACTCCTTTGATTGTTGATCGTCAATACCGGGCCTGCCGACTGCAAGCTCCTCACACCGAGTCCAGCAATGCCTTGAACTCCGCCAGGCGCTCCTTGTTGAGGCAGTAGCAGACCCGGGGGCCGTCGATCTCCCCCAGGACCAGCCCGGCGTCCTTGAGCACCTTCAGGTGCTGGCTCACCGTGGACTGCGCCAGGGGGAGCAGTTCCACGATGCGCCCACAGACACAGGAGTCCAGCTCCCGCAGCATGCGCAGGATGCGCACCCGGGCGGGATGTCCCAAGGCCTTGCACAGGGCGGCCAGCTCTTCCGCTCTGGAATCGCCGTCCGCGGGAGCGAGGGTACGCCCCCCTTCTGGTAGTCGCTGCATGACCCCTCCGCATTTATCGTTGATCGCCGATTAACGATCCGGCCGAAGTCTGTCAAGTACAGCAGCCGAAAAAAACCGGGCTGCGCGTGGGGGCGCAGCCCGGGGATGGGGGGCACTGCAGTTGCAGCGGGCAAGGGTGCGGTTCGCCCCTCCCGGAGGAGGAGGAGCAAGAGGTCCGCTTCCTGCCGCTGTCGTGTTTCTACCCTGCTATGAGGAATGCACCTCCAGGTAGACCAGGGTCTGGTTCAGCAACTGGTACGCAATCTCACCAAAGGTGATGGGCCCGGCAAAGGGCGGGGTCTTCTTGCCGGCCAGGTCCGAATACAGGTAGTTCAGGATGCAGTTGCAGGAGAAGACGATGCGGTCCTCGGATACGGTACAGCTCTCCTCCAGCAGGTGCTTGAAGTCGTGTTCGTAGTTGGCCACGGGCTTGGCGTGCTTGTACTGGATGCCCTTGAATACCGGGGCGTAGAACTTCACTTCCCCGGCCGCTTCGTCCACGGCCTGGAAACTGATGTTCACCAGGGCACCGTAGTAGTCGGCAACCAGGGGCAGTTTGATGTCCAGCCCCTTGGCCGTGACGTAGGCCGCGAAGTTCTGCTTCACGCCGTTGACCAGCACGTCCTTGGCCGAGAAGCCGTCGGCCTCGAAGCTCAGTTCGTCGCCCGCCCCTTGCTCGAAGAGGTTGACGATGCCCACTTCCGCCGCCTTGCCCGGAGGCAGCACGGCGCGCAGCACCAGGGCGCCCTCTTCCAGGGCCTCGCCGGTGAGCCCGTTGAAGACCTTGGGCGTCACCTTGCCCAGGTCCTCCAGATGCACTCCGGAAATCCAGCCGATGAGCGGGCTGACCCCGAAGTTCTCGTAATTGGGCGCATTGAGCGCAAAGCCCAGGTGCGCCTGGCTCAGGGCCGGGATGATGATGAAGCTGAAGCCGTTGTCCGGTCCTTCCAGATAGACCTTGCGCAGGGATTCGGCGTCGTACTGGCCGATGCTCATGCCCGCGACCACGGCAGTGACGTCCGTGGCGAAGATCTTTTCCCGCGACTCCATCCCCCCGGCCTCGTGGGTGATGAAGTAGGGAATGGTGCCCCCGATCCACTTGCCCTTGGGTAGTTGGCGCAGAGCGGTTTCGTCACCGGCGAGGAGCAGTGTTTTACCTTGTGCGATCAGATCCTTGGCCGCAGCGATGTCCAAGATATGCTGTTGCATTGCTCCTCCTAGCCGAAAATGGTTTTAAGGTCGTCTTGCACGGTTGCCATGTCAACATTCTTTTCATAGATGTTCCGCAGCTGCTCCACAGCGGAACTGATGTTGTCCGGGCTGGGATTCTCTTTCACGGAACGCACCACCCGCCCCAAGAGAATCTTCGCAGCCAGGAATTTCAATTGACAGGCTTTCTTTCCAGTCACTACCTCCGTCCAAGCTTTGTGCGTCTTGCTCGGTACATCCATACTCCCACACTCCTCATGGTTGAAGCTCCCTTGTTGAACCGTTAACAAGCCAACGTGTTCATCCAGCCGTTCCAGCAGGACCTGTCTTGCGCCGCCCCGCTTTTCGCCTGCGGGACAGCGTCGTTGGCCAAGTCCATCAGGCCGCACTGTAAGGGTTCCAACCACTCTCGCCACTATCAGACCTACGCTCGGGACTCGTTCAAGTCAACAATGATCCCGACCAAACTTGCCTCACAATCCTGACTCCATCTCATTTTTCGCGACAACAAGCCTGTTGACGTCCCCCCCCTGCCGGAACTATGCACTGCGGGTCGAGGTTCGCGCACTTTTTCACAACGAGGCCGCCATGCTCATTCCCGCTCCGCTCCATTTCCGCTTCGCCACCCTGGCCGCCGGGTTCAAGAAGTCCGAACGCCAGGACCTGGCCCTGTGCGTCAGCGACCTGCCCGCCGCGGCCGCCGCCACCTTCACCACCAACCGCTTCCAGGCAGCCCCGGTCCTGGTGGGGCGCGAGATCGTCCAGAACGGCCGCCCTGTCCGCGCCGTGGTGATCAACGCCGGGCAGGCCAACGCCTGCACCGGGGAGCAGGGGCTGCAGAACTGCCGCGAGACCCTGCGCCTGGTGGCCCACCCCCTGGGCATCGCCCCCGAAGAGATCCTGCCCGCCTCCACCGGCGTCATCGGCGTGCAGATGCCCATGGAGCGCTGGCGCAAGGCCGCGCCGGAGCTGGTGGCCGGGCTCGGTCTGGCCCGGCCCGAAGACTTTGCCAAGGCCATCATGACCACGGACGCCTTTCCCAAGCTGGCCTGGCGCACCCTGGACCTCGGGGCCAAGGGGCGCGTCTCCCTGCTGGGCATGGCCAAGGGCGCGGGCATGATCTGCCCCAACATGGCCACCATGCTGGGCCTAGTGCTCTGCGATGCCCAGGTGGAGCCGAGACTCTGGCAGAAGCTCCTGGCCGAGGCCGTGGCCCACAGCTTCAACCGCGTCACCGTGGACGGCGACACCAGCACCAACGACACGGTTTACGCCCTGGCCAACGGCGCCGCCAAGCTCGAACCCCAGGGCGCGGACCTGGAGGCCCTGGCCCAGGCCCTGCACGAGGTCTGCGACGACCTGGCCGGGCTCCTGGTGGCCGACGCCGAGGGCGGCACCAAGGTCATCCACATCACCGTGCAGGGCGCTCAGGACACGGCCCAGGCCGAGAACGTGGCCCGCACCGTGGGCCACTCCCCCCTGGTCAAGACCGCCTTCTACGGTCGCGACGCCAACTGGGGGCGCATCGTGGCCGCCGTGGGCCGCAGCAACGCCGAGTACGACCTCGACGCCGTCAGCGTGAGCCTCAACGGCGTGACCATCTTCCGCAACGGCGGCCCCGTGCCCGGAGACAAGGACGCCATCCTGGCCGCCTCCCTGCGGGAGCGGCGCCAGGAAATCCGCATCGACCTGGGCCAGGGCCCCGGCACCTACACCCTGCGCGCCGCGGACCTGACACACGAATACGTGAGCATCAACGCGGACTACACCACCTAGGCCCGCGACAGGAGCAATCCAGCATGCAGCAGTGCGATTTCAACGCCAACTTCAAGGACCGCGACCGCTTCAAACGCCTGGCCGACTTCCTGTTCGAGGTGGGCATGCTCAGGAAGACCCCGCGCTCCGGCTATCAGTTCCTCGGTGCCGGGCAGGAGAACGTGGCCGAGCACTCCTACCGCGCCTCGGTGGTGGGCTACGTCCTGGCCCAGCTGGCCGGGGCCGACGCCGCCAAGACCGCCCTGCTCTGCCTGTTCCACGACCTGCACGAGGCCCGCACCGGCGACTTCAACTACGTGAACCGCCGCTACAACACGAGCCAGCGCACCCAGGCCCTGCGCGACGCCACCGCCGGCACCGGGCTGGAAGTGTTCCTGCTGCCCCTTTGGGATGAACTGGAGCAAACCCAGACCCTGGAGGCCCAGCTGGCCCAGGACGCGGACCAGCTCGACTTCATCCTCTGCCTCAAGGAGCTGCAGGACCAGGGCAGTACCTATGCGGGGCGCTGGCTCGACTGCGCCGTGGAGCGCCTGCGCACCGACATTGCTCGGCAACTGGCCCAGAGCATCCGCGAAACCGACCACACGGACTGGTGGTTCAAGGGACCGGACCCCGCCTGGTGGCAGAAGAAAAACGGGAAGCAATGACCATGCGCATCGCCGTGCTTTCGGATACCCACCTGCACGCAGCGGACCCCTGGTTCGAGGCCTTCTACGCCCGCCACCTGGCCCCGGCCGACGCCGTGTTGCACTGCGGCGACATCACCGGCGCCTCGGTCCTGCACTACCTGACCCAGCACCCCAACTTCCACGCCGTGGCCGGGAACATGGACCGCTACGGCGTGGCCGATTCCCTGCCCGGCAAGAGCGAACTGCTGCTGGACGGGGTGCACATCGGCCTGACCCACGGCTTCGGCTTCCCCTGGCCCATCAGCCAGCACCTGCCCGCGGCCTTCAGCCCCGGCACGCAACTCATCTGCTTCGGCCACACCCACGTCTACCAGGACAACATGGTGGACGGCGTGCGCGTGCTCAACCCCGGGTCCCTGACCTCGCCGCGCCAGGGCCCCTGCTCCATGGCCCTGGTGCACGTGGACCAGGGTACTATCGTGGACGTGGAAAAGGTGATCGTGGAGTAGAGGTCAGAAGGCCTTGCCCGGATTCATGATCCCGGCCGGATCGAAGGCGGCCTTGATGCCGCGCATCAGCTCGCGTTCGGTCGCGCCGAGCTGGTTGCCCACATAGGGCGCCTTGGTCAGCCCCACCCCGTGCTCGCCCGAGAGACTGCCCCCCAGGGACAGGGTCAGGGCCAGGACCTCGCGCTTGGCCTGCAGGGCCGCCGCGCCCTGGGTTCGCGCGTCGTGCATGATGTTCACGTGCAGGTTCCCGTCCCCCAGGTGCCCGAAGCTCAGAATGGTCAGCCCATGGCGGCGGCCGATTTCCCGGATGCCGGAGAGGGCCGCGCCCACCCGCCCCCGAGGGACCGTGACGTCGTCGCTGAGCTTGTCCGGGGCCAGGGTGTAGGAGGCCGGGTTGATCAGCCGTCGCAGCTCCCAGAGCTCCTCCTCGGCCGCGCCCTGACCCGTGAGTTCCAGCGTGGGGCGCCCCACGGCCGCTGCCCGGCGCAAACGCTCCAGGCCCGGGGGCAGGGTGTCCCCTGCGCCGTCCAGACGCAGCAGCAGGAGCGCCGAGGTCTCGGCCCCCCAGGGTACGCTACCCCCGGGCGCCACGTTGGCCATGGCGCTGAGCACCTCGTCGGCCATGAGCTCCATGGCCGTGGGCAGGATTCCGGCCGCAAAGATGCCCCGCGCCGCCTCCAGGGCCTGCTCCAGGCTGGCGAAGCCCAGCAGCAACGAGGCCGTGGCTTCCGGCAGGGGCAGCAGCTTCAGGGTGAGCCGCGTGACCAGGGCCAGGGTGCCCTCGGAGCCCACCAGCAGCCGCACCAGGTCCAGCCCCACCACGTTCTTGTGGGTGCGCCCGCCGGGGCGGATGACCCGCCCCCCAGGGAGCACGGCCTCCAGCCCCAGCACATAGTCGCGGGTGACGCCGTATTTCAGGGCGCGCATGCCCCCGGCGCAGGTGGCCACGTTGCCCCCCAAGGTGCAGCTGCGCACGCTGGCGGGATCCGGGGGGTAGAAGAGCCCCTGGCTCGCGGCCTCTTTCTGCAGCTGTGCGGTGACCACGCCGGGCTCGACCACGGCCACGAAATCCTGCTCGTCCAGCTCCAGAATGCGGTCCAGGAACAGGGTGGAGACCACCACGCCGGGCGGATGGGGCACGCAGGCCCCCACCACGTTGGTGGCACGCCCCCGTACGTAAACGGGCAGACGCTCCTGCTGCGCCCAGGCCATGAAGGCAATGCACTGCTCCAGGCAGGTGGGGCGCACCACGGCCAGGGGGGCGGCGTGCCGTCGTCCGGCATCCGCGCCAAAGGGGTGCACTTCATGGGGCGCCAGCAGACATTGCTCCCCAGGAAACAGGGAGCGCAGGAAACGGCGCTGGCCGCGCTGCAAGGTCGGGGGGCGCTTGGCGGTCATGATCACGGAATCCGCGGTCCTACAGGCTGTGCATGGAGGCTTGTCCCGCCACTTCCCTACGCATTGCTCTGCTACCAAGGTCAGCCAAAACGATTGGGAAGGGGGAGTATGAAGGCGAAACTCATTGCAAAGGGTTTCTGCCTCACATTTCTTTCATTCCGAACAGTTACGCAACAACCCCTAGTGCCGCAGGTCCCTGGCCAGGTCGCGCTCCATGGCGCGGCGTTTGAGGTCGTCGCGGCGGTCGAAGCTCTTCTTGCCCCGCCCCAGCCCCAATTCGAGCTTGACCTTGCCCTTGGAGAAGTACAACGCCAGGGGCACCACGGTGAGCCCCTTCTGCTCCACCTTGGCGGTGAGCATGCGGATCTGGTGGCCGTGCAGCAGCAACTTGCGAGGGCGGTCCGGCTCGTGCCCACCGAAACCGGGCTTGCCGGCGTTCTCGTAGGGCGCGATGTTCACGCCCACCAGCCAGGCCTCGCCCTCGGCAAAGCGCACGTAGCCGTCGGCAAAGCTCACGTGCCCGGCCCGGAGGCTCTTGACCTCCGAACCCATGAGCACCAGCCCCGCCTCCAGGCGCTCCATGATCTCATAGTTGTGCCAGGCCTTGCGGTTCTTGGCGATGTGGCCTTGGGCCGCGGGTTTCTTTTGACTCATGATCACTCGGGGGGAGACGAGGGGCGTTCAGCTCTCGTCCATGTCCAGCAGGGAGTTGTAGAAAGAGATTTCCTCGGGGAAGCGCCGGAAAATGGTTTCCTTCACGTGGCGGTTGATGGTGGCCACGGTCTTGCTCGCCAGCACGCTCTTGAGCAGGTTCTTGCACTCGGCCATGGTGGTCTGGCGGATGACGCGCTTGATGCCCGGAATGGCCTGAGGCGTGATGGAGATGCAGTCGATCTGCATGCCCATGAGGATGGGCACGCAGAAGGGGTCCGAAGCCAGCTCGCCGCAGACGCTGACCTCGATGCCCGCCTGATGCGCGGCGTCCACCACGTGCTTGATGCTGCGCACGATGGCCGGATGCAGGGGCTGGTAGAGATAGGACACCGCGCTGTTGGTGCGGTCGATGCCCAGGGAATACTGGATCAGGTCGTTGGTGCCAATGGAGAAGAAGTCCACCTCCTTGGCCAGCATCTCGGCAATCATCACGGCCGAGGGCAGCTCCACCATGATGCCCACGGGCATGTCGGGATTGAAGGGCAGCCCCTGCTGCCGCAGGTCGCGCTGCACCTCGCGCAGCATGGCCTTGGCCTGGCGCAGCTCCTTGAGTCCGGAGATGAGCGGGAACATGAGCCCCACGTTACCGTGGACCCCGGCCCGCAGAATGGCCCGCAGCTGCCGCTTGAAGAGCTCCTCGTGGTGCAGGCAGAAGCGGATGGCCCGCAGCCCCAGGGCGGGGTTGAT
>CAZNSV010000080.1:0-10690 GCA_964575775.1 uncultured Desulfovibrionaceae bacterium | reverse complement strand
CCTGACCAGGGTCCCGCTGGGTGATACCACGGAAATGATGCCGCCCAGGTCCGCCACCACGATGTTGCCACTGGCGTCGATGACCGGCGCGGTCTCGATGGCGCCGGCGGCGTTGAGCAGCAGGGTGTGCGCGCCGGTGCTGGGGTTGATGGCATAGAGTTGGGCGCCCCCCAACTTGGTGTTGAAGTAGACGGTGCCGTCGGAGCCGATGGCTGGGGTGGCCCCGGCGGAGCCGACGAGCAAATCCGTCTGCCACTTCAGGGTTTTGTCGGGATTGATAGCGCGCAGCCGGGTATGGGTGCTCTCAGTGACTCCGATGTAGATGGTTCCGTCCGTGGCAATGGCCGGGGAGGCCGAGGCATAGCCCGGACCGAGGACGTAGTGTGTGCTCCAGCCCGTCTTGGTGGCCCCCGCGCTGGTGAAGGCCTGCAGCTCACGGTCGGCGTTGGCCACGTAAAGGGTACCGTCTGGACCGATGCCGATGCCGGAAAAGGCCGCGGCACCGAGGGGGGCGCTCCAGGCCAGGGTGCCGTTACTGTTCACGGCATAGAGGGTGGCGTCGTTGGCACCGAAATAGATGGTGCCGTCCGCGCCAATGGTGGGGGCGAAGTTGATGGCGCCCACCGGAGTGCTCGACGGAAACGCCCACTTCAGCGAGCCGTCAGGGTTCAGCGCATAGAGTTTGCCGTCCGTGGAGCCCACGTAGATGGTGCCGTCCGCCCCCACGGCAGGGGCGGCCTGGACAATGTTGCCGGTTTCGTAGGACCAGGCCCAGACGCGGCCGGGCAGGATCAAGCCCAATAGCGCAGCCATGACACAGAGAAAAGCGGCGTGTTTATGCATGGGTTCGCTCCCCCCCAGCGGTCAGCCCTGGTCACCGCGCCTGTCGCACAGCCCTCCCGGCACCGCAAGGATAAAGGTTCGCCTTGCCGACTGGTCCCTCACTGCGGGCCCACGGCCTTCACAGAGCATTGCCAACTTATAGTCCGCGCCCGGACCCCTGTCAAACCGGTCAGGGCCGTCAATGGCGGATTCACCTCCTGCCATGTTTCGCTTCCGGATCGCTACGCCGACCAGAAGATGGTGTCGTCTTGACGCTGCACCAAGCCTTTCGTACACAATAACTACGCAGGCAAGCGATGGTCGCCACTGCCCAGAACACCGGGAGGTTGCACATGAAAGCTACTGCCGCGCTGGTGGCCGAGCATGAAGGCATTCTGCGCATGCTGGCCGTGCTCGACCGCGTTTCCGCCGACCTGCGACGTGTCGCGCCGGTCCCCCAGGGGGACCTCGAGAGCATTGTCGAGTTCCTGCAGGTCTTTGCCGACGCCTGCCACCACGCCAAGGAGGAAGAGGTCCTCTTCCCGGCCCTGGAAGCCGCCGGAATGTCCCGCAGCGGCCCCATTGCCGTGATGCTCCACGAACACGAACTGGGGCGGGGGCACATCCGCGCCATGGCCCAAGCCCTCCAGGCGGGAACCCTCAAGGAGGCTTGCGCCCCCGCCGAGGCGTACAGCGCATTGCTGCGCGCCCACATCGCCAAGGAAAACACCGTGCTCTTCCCCATGGCCGACCGTCTGCTCTCGGCCGAAACCCAGGAACTGCTCTGGGAGCGTTTCGAGCGGATCGAGGAGGAGCGCATCGGCGTGGGCCGCCACGAGGCCTTCCACACCCTGCTGGACACCCTGGAAAACACCTACGGCACTGTCTGAGGAGGTAGCATGAAACTCGAAATCACGCCGTCCGTGAGCTGGGTCGGCAAGACGGACTGGGAACTGCGGCGCTTTCACGGCGAGGAGTATTCCACCCACCGCGGCTCCTCCTACAACGCCTACCTGGTGCGCGACGAAAAAACCGCCCTCATCGACACGGTCTGGACTCCCTTTGCCGGGGAGTTCGTGGACAATCTCGCCGGGGAGCTGGACCTCGCCAGCATCGATTACGTCATCGCCAACCACGCCGAGCCCGACCACAGCGGCGCCCTGCCCGAACTCCTGCGCCGCATTCCGGACGTGCCCGTCTACTGCACCGCCAACGGCGTGAAGTCCCTGCGCGGCCAGTACCACGCCGACTGGAACTTCCAGGTGATCAAGACCGGGCAGACCCTCTCCCTGGGGCAGAAGGAGCTGATCTTCATCGAGGCCCCCATGCTGCATTGGCCGGACTCCATGTTCTGCTACCTCACCGGCGACAACATCCTGTTCAGCAACGACGCCTTCGGGCAGCATCTCGCCACCCAGAGCCTCTACAACGACCTGGTGGACGAGTGCGAGCTGCTCCAGGAGTGCATCAAGTACTACGCCAACATCCTCACGCCCTTCAGCCCCCTAGTCACCAAGAAGATTCAGGAGTTCGCCGGGCTCGGGCTGCCCCTGAACATGATCTGCCCCAGCCATGGCGTGCTCTGGCGCAGCAACCCCATGCGCATCGTGGAAAAATACCTGGAGTGGGCCGCGGACTACGCCGAGGACCGCGTGGTGATCGTCTACGACACCATGTGGAACGGCACGCGCCGCATGGCCGAGACCATTGCCGAGGGCCTCCGGGAGTCCGCCCCGGACACCGTGGTCACCCTCTACAACGCCGCCCGCTCGGACAAGAACGACATCGTGACCGAGGTCTTCCGCGCCAAGGCCCTGCTGGTGGGCTCCCCCACCATCAACCGGGGCTTTCTCTCCTCCCTCGCCGGACTGCTGGAAGAGCTCGCCGGGCTCAAGTTCAAGGGTAAGAAGGCCGCAGCCTTCGGCGCCTACGGCTGGAGCGGCGAGAGCGTCAAGCTCCTTACCCGTCGCCTGGAGGAAGCGGGCTTCGCCCTGGTCAACGAAGGACTGCGCGAACTCTGGAGCCCCGGCCCCGAATCCCTGGAGCGCTGCCGCGCCTTCGGACGCGACTTCGCCGCGGCCCTGGCCTGATCGAGCGTTGAACAACGGGGGTGGGCGCGGTACGGACCCGCCCCCCCCAATTCCGCCATCACCGGGCGGCTGCCCTGCTGCGTGGCTCCCCTCGCACCCCCAACCTCCGACCCCCCAAAGGTCCCAAGGTCCCGCTCCATGCCCGACACCTCACCTACGTCCACCAGTGGTGCCCCTTCCGGTCCCTTTGCCCGCGAGGCCGAAGTCCTCGCCTATCTCGACGGGCTGGGCCAGTTCCGCATGCAGCTCGGTCTGGAGCGCATGCAGCAGAGTCTGCACGCCCTGGGGCACCAGCCGCCCCCCTGCACCGTGCTCCGCGTGGTGGGCACCAACGGCAAGGGCATGGTGAGCTGGCTCGTGGCCCGCTTGGCCGCGGCCCACGGCCTCACGGTGGGGCTCTACACCTCGCCGCACTTCCTCTCCCCCAAGGAGCGCATCCAGGTGCTGCGCCCCGCGTCCTCCTTCGGTCTCTGGCTCAGCACCCAGCCCGACGAGGCCACCTGGCTGGACCTGGCCAACACCGTGCATGCCGCCGGTCCCGCGGTGCCTCCTGATTGGGTCCAGGGGTGCCCAGCGCAGGACACCCGCGAACTGGCCGGGCTGACCTACTTCGAGTTCCTCACCGCCATGGCCCTGGAGCATTTTGCCCGGCAGCGGGTGGACCTGGCCGTGCTGGAGGCCGGACTGGGCGCGCGGCACGACGCCACCGCCGCCGTGCGGGCCGACCTGGTCTGCTTCACGCGTATCGGCCGGGACCACGAGCAGGTCCTGGGCGCGGGCATCGCGGCCATTGCCCGGGACAAGGCCCATGCCCTGCGCCAGGGCGCGCGCCTGGGCCTGAGCGTGGCCCAGAGCCCCGAGGCCTGGGACGAGTTGGAGCAGGCGGCCGGGGAGGCGGGCGTGCCCCTTCTGGCCGTGAACCAGACCCCGCCCCCACCCGTGGAACTCACGAGCCTCCCGGCCCTGCCCGGCAGCCACCAGTTGGGCAACGCGCGCCTGGCCCTGGCGGCCTGGCAGGTCCTCGCGGCCTGGCGTGGGGCGCAGCTCGACCCCCAACGTTGCGCCACCGTGCTGCGGCACTGCGGCCTGCCCGGCCGTTTCCAGCGGGTACCGGCCTGTCCGGGGCTGCACCCGCCCCTGATCCTGGACGGAGCGCACAACGAGGACGCCCTGCGAGCCCTGGGCGCCGCCCTGCGGGACTGCGGCCTGCGCCCCGGTGCCTGTATCGCGGCCCTCATGGCGGACAAGGACCTGGCGGAGCTGGTGCCCCTGCTGGCCGGGCTCGGCTCTGGGCCCCTGATCCTGCCCCGCCTGCCCGAGATCCCCCGAGCCGCGCCCCCGGAAAGCCTGGCCGCGCTCCTGCCCCCCGAGGCACGGCAGCGGGTGCGCATCGTTGCCGACCTGCCCGAGGCCCTGCGCCTGGCCAACAGCCTGGTGGCGCCGGATCGGAGCGAGGAGCCCCTGCTGGTCTGCGGCTCCTTGTATTTGTTGGGGGAGTTCTATAGGTTGCGTCCGGAACTGGTGGATTTCAACTGCACGTCACACCCGGGAGCCTGAAGTGGCCAATCTGTTCAAGCTGTTGCCTTCGGTGGATGCGGCCCTGAAACATCTGGAGCAGGACGCGACCCTGGCGGGCCTGCCGCGCCCCTTGCTGCGGGAGCTGTGCAACGAATTCCTCGACCTCTGCCGGGAGGAGCTGCGCGCGGGGGTCCGCCCCCAGGGGCTGGAGGAGCACGGCTCCGGGGAGCTCTTCATGACGCGCCTGACCCTGCACGTGCGCACCCGCTCCCGTCCGCATTTCCGCAGGGTGATCAACGCCACGGGCGTGGTGGTGCACACCAACCTGGGGCGCTCCCTGCTCTGCGCCGAGGCCATGGACGCGGTGCACGAGGCCAACCGCTGGTACTCCAACCTGGAATTCGACCTGGCCACCGGCGAGCGCGGCTCGCGCTACAGCCACGTGGAAGAGCTGCTCTGCCGCGTCACGGGCGCCGAGGCCGGGCTGGTGGTGAACAACAACGCCGCGGCCGTGCTCCTGGTGCTGGAGACCCTGGCCAAGGGGCGCGAGGTCATTGTCTCGCGGGGGCAATTGGTGGAGATCGGCGGCAGCTTCCGCATTCCGGAAGTCATGGCCAAGAGCGGCGCCGTGCTGCGCGAGGTGGGCGCCACCAACCGCACCCATCTGCGTGACTACGAAAACGCCCTCAACGAGAACACCGCGGCCCTGCTCAAGGTCCACACCTCCAATTTCCGGATCATCGGCTTCACCAAGGAAGTGCCCCTCCAGGAATTGGTGGCCCTGGGGCGGGCCAAGGGGCTGCCCGTGATCGAGGACCTGGGCAGCGGCAACTTCTCGGACTTCCGCGCCCTGGGGCTGGGGCACGAACCCTCGGTGCAGGAGGTGGTGCAGGCCGGTGCCGACGTGGTCACCTTCAGTGGCGACAAGGTCCTTGGCGGCCCCCAGGCGGGGATCATTGTGGGGCGCAAGGAACTCGTCGCCCGCATCAAAAAGAACCCCCTCAACCGGGCCCTGCGCATCGACAAGATGACCCTGGCTGCCCTGGAAGCCACTCTGCGCCTGTATCTGGAGCCGGAAACGGCGCGGCGTAAGGTCCCCACCCTGCGCATGATCCTGACGCCCCCCGAGGAACTCAAGGCCCGTTCAGCCAGGCTGCTGCGGCGCGTCCGGCGGGAGCTGGGCACGCTGCTGGACGCCGAACTGCGGCCCGGAGCCTCCCGCGTTGGGGGCGGCGCCTTTCCGGAACGCGACCTGCCCACCACACTGGTGGCCCTCAAGCCCCACGCCCAGAGCCCCGAGGCCCTGCGCCAGGCCCTGCTGCGGACCGACCCACCCCTGGTGGGGCGTGTGGAGCAGGACGCCTTCTGCCTGGACCCGCGCACCCTGGACGACGCGGAGCTGCCCCTGGTGGTGACGGTGCTGGCCCAGGCCCTGGGACCCGGCCGCTAACGCCTTCTCGCCTTGACGAAAGGCTCCCTCCTGAAACGATTGTCCATTGTTTCAGGAGGAAGCTCGAGCTCCGTCTCAGAAGCAGTGGCGTCCGGTCACGGACCGGGTGTTGATCTGGCGCACCTTGAGGGGTGGGGTGTTGCCGCGCTGCCCCGCCTGTTGGATGAAGGCCTGGGCCTCGGTGCGCGTGGGGAACTCCACCACCTCCACCAGATGCCAGGTCTGGTGCTGCTCGTCCACGATGCTGGCCACGCAGGGCACGTAGCCCTGTTCCAGCAAGGGGCGCGCCGCTTCCCTGGCGTCCTGGGCATTGCCGAAGGCCCCCACATGGACCACGAACACCTCCCGACCCTGCCCGGCGGGCGGCGTCGCGGGCTGTTCCGCCACAGGGGGCGCGGTCTGCGTCGTGGTCTGCGCAGTGGGCTGGGCCACACCGCCTGGGGGCGTGGGCGCCGCGCTGGCAATGGGTACGGCCACGGCGTTGACGTTCTCGCGCTGGCGGAAGGTCGCGGCCGCAATGACGGCCTCCTCGCGGTTGGGGTAGCGCCCCACCCGGACGAAGAACCAGGCCCGCCCCTCGACATCCTTCTCGCTGGCCAGCCAGGCGTCGTACCCGCGGCCGACCAGGGTGGCCACCAGCTCCAAGGCGTTGTTCTGGATGATGAAAGCCCCAACCTGGACACTGTAGGGTCCGGTGGCCCCAGCGGCGGTCTCCACCACCGGAGGCGGCGCGGGCTGGGTCGGATGCTCCGGCGCGGCCACCTGTCCGGCCCGCAATTCGGCCAGGGCCTGCTCCCGGGCGCTCTCGTCCGCCGGGGACAGGGGCGTGGGCAGGGGCTCGGTCTCGGCGAGCACCGTCAACTGCTGTTCGGGCTCCAGAGCCTGCCCCTCCACGGTCTGGGGCAGGGGCTGACCGGGCACGGTGTCCTCCAGGCTGCCCGTGACCTGGGCCAGGGACTCCACTTCCGCGCTCTGCTCCGTGGGGGGCGGACTGCCGCCCTGGGCCGTGAGCTGCTGGAGCGTGGTGGGTCGGGGGGCGCTCTCGTGCCGGATCACGGTTTCCGTGGGCGACCGCTCCTTGAAAAAGGCGCCGGAAAAGAACCCGATGCCGAACATGGCCAGTCCGAAGATGATGATGGAAGAATAAAGCAACATCAGGGCCTTGGCACCCAGCAACACGCCACGGCGCGGGGTCCCGCCCTCGGGCTCGCGGCGGACCTTGCGCTCGGCGCGGTCGGCGCGATCGGCGCGTTTGGGCTCACGCTCCCGGCGGGGTTCCTCGGCCAGTTCGATTGGAGTCATGCAGCGACCTCTTGCAACAGCCCCGGCGCACAATTGCCGGGGCATGGTTTCGGCCTTTGTACGCAAGGGGCGGCCGGACTGGCAAGGGTTCGCCGGGACAAAATCCACGCGGCAGGGGCCAGCGCCCGACACCGGACGCAAAAAAGCCCCCGCAGGGCGCGATTGCACCATGCGGGGGCCGTGTTCACGTGTGTTATTCTTCCAGCTGCTGGATGCCAGCCAGCTTCCACTGGGCGGCCTTGTCACCGGCGGGCTTGCTGTAGTGCCAGACCTCGCGCACCTGGGAAGGGTTCGAGGCGTCGGCGGACTCGCGCAGCAGGCAGTCGTAGTAGACCGTGGCCAGCAATTCGCCGTTCTGCTCCTTCGCTTCCAACAGGCGGGCATTGATCATCAGGATCTCCGTGTTGCTCGGGCCGGGATCGTCCTGGGCCTGAAGGGCGATTTCCTCGTAGACCTCGGGCACGGAAAAGCTCCGGATGTCTTCAAGGTCGCGCTTGTCCCAGGATTCCTGCAGCCGGGCGTAGACCAGCTTGGCGCCTTCCAGGAACTCGTCGGCATCGAAGCCCGGGGGCAGGGTCGGACCGGCGGGCGCCGCATCCTGCGGCCGGGCAGGGGCGCTTTGCAGGCTGCCCCAACCGCCAGGAGCGGGCGCGGGCGTCTCGGTCCGCTGCATGCCACCGTCGTATCCGGCCGGAGCACCGGCGCCCGCGGCCTGGGTGGCAGCCTGACGGGAGCGCAGGAAACGGAAGAGCAGGAACAGGCCACCGCCCACCAGCAGGATCTCGAAGATGCCGATGCCGCCGAAGCCGCCGCCGAAGAGCAGCGAGCCCAGCAGGCCGCCCATGAGCAGACCGCCCAGCATGCCGCCCATCATCCCACCCATGGGGCGTGCGGCGCTGCCCTGCTGCTGCACGCCCTGCTGCTGCCCCTGCTGTTGCTGCTGGCCGCTCTGGCTGCCACGTTCCTGAGCCGGACGCTGGGCGGGCTGGGAGAAGGATTTCTGGTTGCCGAAGGAACGGCCGCCGCCCATGCGCTTGGCGTCGGCCAGGTCGGGCAGGGTGAAGGCTAGCAGGGCCAGAACGGCCACCACACAGAGTGCACTTTTCTTGAACATCAGGCTTTCCTTTTCGTCGTTACGGGTTTGCATCGCTGCCGCCCTGCGGCAAAGCCCCCGAATCCGGCAGGCTGTCCAAGGGGTGCCGGTGCAGGGTGCTCCAAAACAAGACAAGGTCCCGACGGCTATGCCGTACCGGGGCCTTGCCCGTCTTGCGGCAGGCGCGCGAACATTCGTTGGGTCATGCCGCGCGGCTTCTGCTGCTCGTTGCGGATTTCATCGCGAAGAACTGGAGAATATGAGTAATCGTGGGTTGCAGGGGTGTCAAGGAAAAGCGGACAGCCTGGCGGCGCTCATGACCCGGCGCAGCCCCAGTAAACCAGACTGGCGAAGCAGCTTGCGCAGTGGCCGCGAATCCAGTAGCATATGAATCGGTGAACACGAGCCGCATCGGGCCGCCCCAAACCCTGTCCGCAACCCTTTCGCCGCTCAGCGAGGACGGTCATGAGTGAAGTCACGAAAAAGCAGGACGCGGAGCTGTTGCAACTGGTCACGTTCAGCATCGGCGAAGAGGAATTCGGTGTCGACATCCTCAAGGTGCAGGAGATCATCCGCACCATGGAAATCACCAAGGTCCCCCGCGCTCCGGCCTTCGTGGAGGGCGTGATCAACCTGCGCGGCAAGGTCATTCCCATCATCGACCTGCGACGTCGCTTTGGGCTGGATTCCCGGGACCACGACAAGCACACCCGGATCATCGTCATCGAGATCAACAACATGATCGTCGGTTTTGTGGTGGATTCCGTGTCCGAGGTTCTGCGGATTCCGGCCAATACGGTGGAACCGCCCCCGCCGGTGGTGTCCGGTCTGGAATCCGAGTACATCAGCGGCGTGGGCAAGCTGGAAGATCGGCTGCTCATCCTGCTGGATCTGGACCGCCTGCTCTCCGGCGAAGAACGGGGCATGCTCAACTTTTAGAGCATCTTGCCATTAACAATGGCTGGATGCTCTTAGGCATTTTCCTGAAGCAATTGAAAATTGCTTCAGGAGAGAGGCTTGTATCAAGACGAAAATGCGCTAGTCGCACGACCAACCGATGTCCTCGCCCCGCACGGTCTTGCGGCCGTGCGGGGATTCCTGCGCCCTGTGCCGGGCGTGCCGCATCCACACTCTCAACCGGACCAACACAAGAATCGTGTCGCAAGCAGCTACAGTCGCCCTGCCGGGCTTTATTCAAGAGGTATTGCGCGGGGCGGGCCGCAGTGTCCGCATCTTCAAAAGCGGACCCGCCACCCGTGTCTTTCTCGCCCAGACCCTGCTCAGCCAGGGCGTCAGTCCCGTGCTCGTGGTGCGCGACGCCGCCGAATTGGGCGCGGTCAAGAGTCTGCTGCGGCTGCTGGCCCCGCCCCAGGCCCTGACCCTCTGGGACGAACGCTGGATCGTCATGCCCCCGTTCCCGGCCCAGCCGGTACTCGGCGGGGAGAACCAGCGCGGCGCGGGCTGGCCCCAGCGCCTGGCCTGTCTTTATGCCCTGCACGCGGGCGCCGGCGCGCGCGGCCTGGTGCTCACGGCGGACAACCTGTTGCCCCGTTGGCCCTCGCGCACCTTTTTCGACAACAACATCCTCACGGTGCGGCGCAACGAGGAGCTGTCCTCCGAGCTGCTGCTGGAGCAGGCCGCGGCCTGGGGCTATCGCCGGGTGACCCTGGTTTCCAGGCCCGGCGAGCTGTCCATGCGCGGCGACATCCTGGACATCTTCGCCCCCGGCTATGCCGTGCCGGTGCGCGTGGAGTTCTTCGGCGACACGGTGGAGGACCTGCGGCTCTTCGATCCGGTGTCCCAGCGCTCCACCGCGCAGCTGGAGGAGGCGGTGCTGTTGCCGGTGCATCCCTGCAGTGGGGCGGGCCCGGCCATGGACGCAGCCCGGACGCGGCTGCGCACCCTGCGCGGCCAGGGCCGGCTGGAGCCCGCCCAGGAGCAGGCCCTGCTGCGCGCCCTGGACGAGGGGCGCGGTCCGGACCTGCCCGGCCTGGTCAGCACGCAGACCTCGGTGTTCGAGGACTGGCTGCCCCACAATCCGGCGCTGCTGCTCACCAGCCCCGGCGGCATCAAACGGGGGCCCGGATTTTCGGCCGCCCTGCTGGAAGAGGCGCACTGGGCCTGGCAGGAACCGGCCCAGGCGCAGCAGGTGGGCATCCTGGACACCCTGCCCCTGCCCCTCATGCTGCGGGATTTGGACAGCCTGGACGGCTTTCTGGCGCAGCGCCGCACCATCCTCTGCGAGGAGCTGGTGCTCGGCGCGGACCGGGAAGGGCACGACCTGTCCGAAACCGGGCTGGAGAGCTTCGACGAGCTCTTTGCCCGGTTCCGCTACGACACCGAGGACCCCGACGCCCGGCACGCCCCCTTGTCTGGAGAAGGCGCGGATCGACTGCAGGGGCTGAACAAGGACCG
>CAZNSV010000079.1:0-10701 GCA_964575775.1 uncultured Desulfovibrionaceae bacterium | reverse complement strand
TGCCGGAACCCCTGCCCGGGCTCAACCCCCTGCGCGCGGATCAGGACGTGCTGCGGCGTCTGCCGGCCCGGTACCCGGCCTGGGCCTGAGCGGGCACCTGGTCCGGGTTCAGCCCTTGGCTTCGGGCTCTGGCGTGGGGCGCTTGGGCACCAGGGGCACCCGCTCCACGATCTTGCCGTAGTACAGCTCGCTTTCCTCCAGGTCCACGGCGCGACGCCGGGAGAGGTTCAGCCGCTGCACCAGCAGGTTGAGCTTGCGGATCTGGCGGTAGCGCTGCTGCTCGTCGGGGCAGTGCTCCAGCAGTTCCATGAGGTTCTGGATTTCCTTGCGGTCATCCAACTCGCGGGGCACGTGCCCGGAATTGCGCAGCACCTTGTAGGCCATGCGCAGGTCCTCGGGCACCAGGGAATCGTCCTCGAAGACCAGGGGCTGGCCTTTACCGGGCAGGTCGTCGAAGGCACCGTCCCGCATGGCGGCGGCGATGCGCTCCTCGGCGAGCTGTTGCCAACAGGACAGGGGCAGGGCCATGGCAGAACCTCCGGCAGTTCCGACGCGGGGGCCGGACCGTGGGACTCACTCCCGGTTGTAGCGCTCGAGCACGTCGTTGAGGTTCACCAGCCGCCGCTCGACGCTGCCCTTGACGATGCTGAAGCGCAGCATGGTGAAGGCTTGTTGGTCGATGTAGTCGATGCGGCCGTCGCTCTGGGGCGAGAGCATGTGCTCCAGGCGCTCCATGAAGTCGTCGATGAAGAAGTAGTTTCCTTCGTATTCCAACTCCAGGTCACCGTCATCGCAGCAGAATTCCGTGAATTCGAAATCGTCGCCCAGTTCGCAGGCGTCGGAATCCACATGACTGACGTGTCCGTAGACCCGGATGCTTTCATAGCCCATGGCCGGTGCGCTCCTGTGGTGTTTGCCCCACACGGGGCAATTGGTCCGCCGCTGCAGGCGCAGAGGTCGCTGGGGGGTGCCTACGATAACCATCGGGGGCGAATATGCCAAACCCAAACCCAGGGGTAAAGGGTTCCGGCCCAAGTGAAAAAAATAACTGTTTTATGCCAGCGGATCAAACACCAACACCCTGACAGTACTCAAGAAATGACGAAGCGCGCCTTGCGGCGCGCTGAATGTGCCAAGCAGTTCGGCAGGGGTGCCCCTCTGGTCAGGCCAGGAGATTCAGCACCGTGCCCGAGGTTTCGTCCTGGCTGCGGATGGTCAGGACATTGGCCTCGAAGGCCCGCTGCACGCTGATCAGCCCCACGAATTCCCGCGCCAGGTCCGTGTTGCTCCCCTCGGTGTACTGCCAGGTGTTGGTCACGCGGCCGGTGTCGGGGTCCTGCTCGGGCCCCAGCTCGGGCACCAGGGGGCCGGGCGAGGTGTCGCGCTGGATGGCCGCCACCTCCACGCCCTGGTCGCCGGGTCCGCTCTGCAGGTCCGCGCGGGAGGCCTGGAAGCGGTGGGTGTTCACGTTGGCGATGTTGTTGGCGTGCACCTGGGCCTGGGTGGAGAGGGCCGCGAGAGCGGAAACGTTGGTGTCGATGCGCATGACGGTTCCTCCGGTTGCAAGGCGCCGGGTCCTGCATGTCAGTATAAGCACTGTCCGGCGTTTTGGGAAGCGGCCGGACAAGACCCGCGGTGAACGCCCCCTGGCGCAGTGTCGCCCTGAATCAAAGCGCGGGGGGCAGGTGCTTCTCGATGCGCGCCACGGCGCTGTGGTTGTGGATGGACTCGAAGCTCTCCACCTCCACCTCGTACCAGGTCACCTGCGGGTGCTGCTCCAGGGCCAGGGCCGCCTTGCGCACCACGTCCTCCACAAAGGCCGGACTGCCGAAGGCCGCTTCGGTCACGTACTTCTCGTCCTCGCGCTTGAGCAGGGAATAGAGCTCCGAAGACCCCGCGGCCTCGGCCACGGCGATGAGCTCCTCCAGCCAGAGAAAACCCTCGAACCGGCAGTCGATGCGCACCACGGCCCGCTGGCTGTGGGCGCCCTCGTCGCTGATGGCCAGGGAACAGGGGCAGACCGTCATCACCGGCACGTCCACCCCGAGCAGGAAACGCGGCTTGTCCGGCTGCTCGGCGGCCTGGGCGCCTCCCAGTTCGCCGGTGAGCCGGCACTGGTAGGACATGAGCCCGGGGCTGCCCGAGACCGGAGCCTCCTTGTGCAGGAAAAAGGGGAAGCGGAAGTGCACATAGGCTCGCTGGGCCTGCAGCCGACGGCGCACGTCCGCCAGCAGGGCCCGCACGCCCCGGTAGTCCAGCTCCTGGCTCCAGGCCTCCAGGGCCTCGATGAAGCGGCTCATGTGCGTGCCCTTGAAGGCCGCGGGCAGGTCCGCGCCGATGTCCACCCGCGCCACGGTGTGCTGGGTGCCCCGGGCCCGGTCGCGCAGCAGCAGCGGCAGCTCCAGGTTCTTCACGCCCACCCGGTCGATGTGCATGCTCACGCTGGCCGGACCGCTCTGCACGTCCTGCATGGGGCGTGGTTCCCCACCCTGCGGTCGCTCGGGGCTAGACAAGGTCGCGCCCCGTGGTGGTGAGGTTGAGCTTGCCGTGCTTGACGCCCTTGGTGGAAATGAGCTTCTGCCCCAGATTGCGTACGGTCTCGCCCGGGCCGCGCAGCACCAGCACTTCCAGGCAGTTGTGGTGGTCCAGGTGCACGTGCAGGGCCGAAAGGATCACGTCGTGGGCGTCGTGCTGCATCTCGGTGAGCCGCTGGGCCAGGTCGCTCTTGTGGTGATCGTAGACCAGGGTCAGGGTGCCCGCGATTTCCTTGTCCGTGTCCTCCCACTCCTTCTGGACCAGGGTGTTGCGGATCAGGTCGCGGATGGCCTCGGAGCGGGTCTGGTAACAGCGCTCCTCGCACAGGGCGTCGAACTTCTCCAAGAGATCCGAATCCAGGGAAACACCGAAACGGATGGTCTGGCCCATACTCTCCTCCGTAGCCTCGCGGTCAGGGGTTGCGGGAAAGCTCCCAGATGGCGGCGTCCACGTCCGGCCCGGCGCTGCTGATCTGGGCAACCGTCTCTTCCATCACCTTTTCGCACCGCCAGCCCTCGCCCCGGGCCAGGGTCACGAACGCGTCGTGGGTGCAGCGCCCGGGGTCCGCGATCCAGGCAACGCCGTCCGGCGCCAGGGCGTGGCGCAGCATGGCCAGCACCGGCTCGGCAAAGCGGCGCTCGTAGAGCACGTCCGCCCCCCAAATGCAGGCCACAGACCCGGACCGCAGCGCCGGGGCGCGCCAGTCCATCTGCGTCAGCAACGGGGCGCGCGACAGTCTCCCGGCATTGCGACGGGCATTGCGCGAGGCGTACACCACCGCCGGCCATTCGTAATCCAGGCCCAGGACCATGGCCCCCTGCGCCGCGGCCACCAGGGTGGCGAGCCCCAGCCCGCAGCCCAGGTCCAGGCAGTGGCGCCCGGCAATGGCCTCGCCCTTGCGGCAGAGCCAGCGCGCCAGCAGCAGCCCGGCGGGCCAGAGCTCCACCCAGTAGGGCAGGCGCTCGTCCTCGCCGAAAGCCCCGGCACAGGCCTCGGCGTCCTGCCCCAGGGCCTCCCAGAGGCTCTCCAGGTCGCCGTGCCGCTCCAACTCCCAGCGCTGGCCGCAGACGTCCACCTGCAGCACCTGGGTTGGGGGCGTTTGCGTCGCGGCGAGGTTCACGGCAGGTCTCCTGGTATTCCGTTCACACGTTGCGCCCGCCAATCAGGCGTGCGGTAACACGGACTATGCCTCAGGCGCGCTCCGTCGGCAAGGGGTCCTTTCCGATCCCCACGCACGAGGCCAGGAATGACGCCAACAACACAGCCAGCCCGTCCTGGTTTTAGCCTGTACCAGCCAAGTCCTTCGAATTCCACAGCGCAATCTTCCGGCTTTTTTTCTAATCAGGTTGTACTGCGGCACGTTCGCGGTTAACGTAAAAATCATCAATAGTTTCATAAACATTGATTATTACCGTGCAAGGAGCGCTGCCCCCAATCCGGCACAGTGGCCCATGCTGTTGGCCGGCCCCTACCCCATACCGCAGGAGGTCTACAGTCATGATGGTACGTACCCTGTGCTGCTTGATAACCGCCACGCTGCTCCTTGCAGCCGCACTGACCTGTCCCGGGAATGCGACAGCTACATCCAAGGAACTGTGCGAGCAGAAGGTCCAGGCCGCGGTGCTGTCGGACAAGATCCGCGACAGCCCCACGGCGGCTATCCGGGATGTCACGGACCAGGATTTGCAAAAACTGCGCCGGGTCATGTTGTCCCAGTGCATGCTCTCGGCAGAGGAACTTTCCACCAACTGGGACGGCAAGAGCGCCAGCGAACGCGCGGCCTTCTTCAACAACTACACCCGGATCAGCGGCATCGTCACCGAAAGTCTCTTCAACACCCAGTTCCCGAACCGCAACGCGGCCTATACCCACGAGGTTTTCCTCAAGTCCGCCATGGCCTTTCCCATGCTTTGCGGCGAAGAAGGGCAGACCGACGAGACCTGCAAACGCGAGTTCGCCACCATGTTCGCCCATTGGATGCAGGAAACCAGCGGCCTGCAGTACCTCACCGAAGGCAGCTGCACCAATGGGGGCTGCGCCAGCTATCTGGACAAGAAAGGCTACTTCTACAACCAGTACGTGGACCAGGACAGCCCGAACCCGGAGTATCAATACTGGGGTCGGGGGCCCAAACAGCTTTCCTACAACGGCAACTACGGCCGTTTCTCCTGGGGCTTTCTCGGAGGGGGCAGTTCTAGTTCCAGCTTCGCCTTTCTCGAACGGCCCAGCCTGTTGTTGGACAATGCCTACATCAACATGGCGTTCGTGAACGCGTTCTGGTTCTACATGACGCCCATTTCCCAGAAGCCCAGCATGCACGAGGTGGTCACCGGACTGTGGCAGCCCAACAGCCTGGACCAGGCCGCCAACATCACGCCGGGCTTCGGCGCCACCATCAACATCATCAACGGTGCCGTGGATTGCAACAAATCACCCTCCGAGAGCGTGCAGAATCGCATCGCCTTCTACCAAGGGGGCACCGCCCAGGGGGCAAGCACGCCGGGCACCCTGGCCGCCTTCGGCCTGCAGCCCTTGTCGGGCGAGGTCACGGGCTGCGAGAACATGCAGGTCTTCCCCTCGGGCGGCAGCGGTACCTACCCCCTGTACTTCAATATGAACCAGTGGTCCCAGTGCGAACTCTACGTGAACGAGAACCTGTTCACGGTCTATGACCAGACGCCCCTGCACACCTTGGGTAATTCCCTGTGCAGCAACGGCCTGGACTGCTGTCGCACGGTTCAGCCCAAGCTGGCCGCGGACAACACCGACCTGCCCCCCATGGCCCTCGATGCCCTGGTTACCTGGCTGGGCGGCATCCCCCTGGACCTCAAGGCCAACAGCCTGGACACCTCCCTGGACCGCAAAGCCAACAGCCTGGACACCTCCCTGAAGGTCTCCAGGGGACAGCCCATCACCTTCAGCTTCTCCCTCGCTCCTGGAGATAAAGCCGGTGAATCCGTGGACCTGTGGCTGGTGGCCTGGTCATTGACCGAAAGTAAATGGTACGTCTACGACCCGGCGCAACGTGCCTGGCTCGCCAGCCAGAGCTTGCGGGCCAGCGGGCAGTACAAGCTGGTCCCCCTGGACCATGACAAGCACCAGGTTGTGGTGCAGACGCCTCAGGCGGGCGAGTTCTTCGTCTATTTCGCAGTGGACAGGCACCCCAACGGCCGGGTGGACCCCAATTCCCTGGCCTGGGACAGAATCAAGGTGCATATCGAATAGCCGGCAACAGGCAGTTCCCGCTTGCCAGGGCTCCGTTCCGGGCACCCAATGGGTGTCCGGAACGGAGTCCCAGGAAAATACGAGCCTGTTGCCAGTTATCCTTCTATCAAACAGTTGCCTTCACGCCTCGGAGCAGGCTAAAGTTAGAAACTAAACCGAAAGCCTGTCACGAAGGAAGTTATGCGGATTCTCATCGTCGACGACTCTCCCACCTCGCGGATGCTCCTGGAAAGCATTCTGCGCCACAGCGGCTACACCGAACTGCTCCAGGCCTCCTCGGCGGTGCAGGCCCTGGCGCTGCTGCACGAGCAGGCTGAGCTGGAACCAGGGAAGAGCCCCGTGGACCTGGTGCTCATGGACCTGAACATGCCGGAGATGGACGGCATCCAGGCCACCAGCCACCTCAAGGCCAATCCCCAGCTGTCCGACATCCCCATCATCATGGTCACGGTGAGCGACGACGCACAGAACCTGGAGCGTGCCTTCGAGGTGGGGGCCATCGACTACATCAACAAGCCCGTGAGCAAGGTGGAACTGCGGGCCCGGGTGCGCTCCGTGCTGCGCCTCAAGCAGGAGATGGACCGCCGCAAGTTGCGTGAGCGGGAGTTGCAGGAGCTGACCCGGCAGTTGCAGGCCATTTCCAACCTGGACGGGCTCACCGGGGTGCCCAACCGGCGGCTCTTCGACGAAACCTACCCCCGGGAGTGGCTGCGCAGCCGTCGCGAGCGCCTGCCCTTGTCCGTGTTGATGATCGACATCGACTTTTTCAAGAACTACAACGACACCTACGGCCATCTGCAGGGCGACAGCTGCCTCAGGCTCGTGGCCCAGGCCATTCAGGGCAGTCTCAAGCGCCCCGCTGACCTGGTGGCCCGATTTGGGGGCGAGGAGTTCTGCGTGATCCTGCCCCAGACCGATGCCGAGGGTGCCCTGCGCATCGCCCATGCCATCAAGGACAGTGTCCAGGCCCTGGGCATTCCGCACCGGGCCTCGGACGTGTCGGACCTGGTGACCGTGAGCATCGGCATCGCCACCCGGCTGCCCGACCTGGACGAGGAGCCCAATACCCTGCTGCGCGAGGCCGACGCGGCCCTCTACCAGGCCAAGAGCCAGGGCCGCAACGCCGTGGCCCTGCTCTGAGCCCCCCACCCGCCGCCAACCCGGTCCCCGAACTTGACAGGGGCGCTCCGGGTGACTAGTTCCACTGGTGCGACGGAAACGCTCCGTGGCACCACAAGACACACCAGGGGTTGGGAGAGGCTCCCGACCCCTTTTTTTGCCCCTCCGGCCCGCCGGGTCGTACGGCCCACCCCAACAAGGAGCGCCCCTTGGCCAAAGAAGAAGGCATTCAAGTCACCGGTACCGTCGAAGAAGCCCTGCCCAACGCCATGTTCCGGGTCACCCTGGAAAACGAGCACCAGGTCCTGGCCCACATCTCAGGCAAGATGCGCAAGTACCGCATCCGCGTCATGCCCGGCGACCAGGTGACCATCGAACTCAGCCCTTACGATCTCACCCGCGGTCGCATCACCTTCCGCCCCCGCTAGGGTATTTTCGCCTTGCATCAAGGCACCTTCCTGAAGCAATGGTCATTGTTTCAGGAAAATGCCCAAGAGCATCGCACCATTCTCGAGGCACGATGCATCCGGGGCGGCGGAAACGACCTCTCTCCCGTCTCGCCTGCAAACAGCGATTGCGGCGTTGTCTTGCGCGCGCAAATGGCGTAGAAGGACCTTCCCCGCGGGGCGGCAGCGCTTGCCGCACCCGCCGATCTCAAGCATTCCAGACCAATGCGGAGGCCTTTCGTGAGCAGCAGTCACAGCGTGCAGAAGACCATTGCCGAGATCAACACGCGCATCAAGCAGGGCAAGGCCGTGGTGCTCAACGCCGCGGAAATGACCAAGGCGGTGCGGGAACTGGGCAAGGAGCGTGCGGCCCGCGAGGTGGACGTGGTGACCACGGGCACCTTTTCGCCCATGTGCTCCTCGGGCCTGCTCTTCAACATCGGGCAGCAACCGCCCCTGATGAAGGTCTCCAAGATGTGGCTCAACGGCGTGCCCTGCCATGCCGGTCTCGCTGCCGTGGACGCCTACCTGGGTTGCACCGAACCCTCCGAGGACGACCCCCTGAACAAGGTCTATCCAGGGCAGTTCAAGTACGGGGGGGGGCACGTCATCGAGGACCTGGTGCGCGGCAAGACCGTGCACCTGCGCGCCGAGGCCTACGGCACGGACTGCTACCCCCGCAAGGAGCTGGTGCGCGACCGCACCCTGGCCGAGATTCCCTTTGCCCAGCTCTTCAACCCCCGCAACTGCTACCAGAATTACAACGCCGCGGTGAACCTCACCAGCCGCATCATCTACACCTACATGGGCCCCCTCAAGCCCAACGCCCGCAACCTCAACTACGCCACGGCCGGACTGCTCTCGCCGCTCTTCAACGACCCCTACCTGAAGACCATCGGCCTGGGCACCAAGATCTTCCTCGGCGGCGGCGTGGGCTGGGTCCTGGGCGCCGGAACCCAGCACGTGGCCAACCCCAAGCGCAGCGAGCGCGGCCTGCCCGAGACCCCCTCCGGCACCTTGATGCTGCGCGGCGACCTCAAGGGCATGAACCCCCGCTACCTGCGCGGGGTCAGCATCATCGGCTACGGCTGCTCCCTGGCCGTGGGCGTGGGCATCCCCATCCCCATCCTCAACGAGGACATCGCCTGGTACACCGGCGTCGGCGACGAGGACATCCGCATGCCGGTCAAGGACTATGGCCACGACTACCCGCAGGGGCAGAGTCGGATCCTGGCCCACGTGACCATGGCGGAGCTCAAGAGCGGCCAGGTGGAGCTCATGGGTGACAAGGTGGCCACCGTGCCCCTGACCAGCCACGTGCTCTCCCTGGAGGTGGCGGACACTCTCAAGAAGTGGATCGAGAGCGGCGAGTTCCTGCTCACCGAGGCCCAGGAGAAGATTCCCTCCTCGTGAGCGCGGGCGGGCCAGGGATCGTAGCCCGGTTGAAGGCACTGTCACCGGCCCTCATCGCGGTTTCCGGCGGTGTGGACAGCCGTCTGCTGGTCCGTTTGGCCGGACTGACCGCCCTTTACCGCAAGGGGCGTTTCGCCGCCGTGCACATCCGCGGCCCCCACGTGCCTCCGGCCGACACCCTGCGGGCCGAAGCCATCTGCCACGGGTTCAAACTGCCGCTCACCATCCTGGACTACGATCCCTTGAGCCTGCCCCAGGTGCGCGCCAACACCAGGGAGCGCTGCTACCACTGCAAGCACGCCCTGTTTTCCCGCATCCAGACGCTGGCCGAGGAATTGGGCAGGCCCGGAGCGCCTTTCACGGTGCTGGACGGCAGCACCGCCTCGGACAGCCAGGGCTGGCGCCCCGGTCTGCGGGCCCTGGCGGAGTTGGGCGTGCACAGCCCCCTGTCCGAACTGGGGCTGGACAAGGCCGCCGTGCGCCGTCTGTCCCGTGAGTTGTCCGACCCCGATTGGGACCAGCCCGCGCGCCCCTGCCTGTTGACGCGCTTTGCCTACGACCTGCCCCTGGACTCCGACCTGCTGCCCCTGCTGCTGCAGGGCGAGGAACTGCTGACCGCCGCCGGGCTGCGCGAGTTCCGGCTGCGGGTCCCGGCCCTGGGGCGCCTGGAGCTGCATCTGGAGCAGAAGGAACTCCCCCTCTGGGAGGAGCGCGCGCCCCAGCTGCGGCCGGAGCTGCTGGCCCTGGGCCTGCCGGAGTTCACGGTGCGCGGCGTGGCCACGGTGAGCGGCTGGTACGACCGTAGGCCCCTCCCTGCGGGGGCGGAACGGGAAGCAGCGCCTCCAGCTTGTGGGGGAAAAACGGGCGAGGAGCCTGATTCCCCGCTCTGACCCGAAAATTTTGCTGGACAATCGAAAACTGCAAGGCTAAGATTGTAGTTTCGATTTTCATCACAAGGAGACCACCATGGGCAGCCATAAGAAGCACGAACGCAAGAAAGAATTGGACCGCAAGCGTCAGCGCCGCGAGAAGCGTCTCAAGGCCCGCATCCGTGAAGCCAAGGCCCAGGCCAAGGCCTGAGTCGTTCCGCCAGTATCGGGGTTTTATTCCGGGACCGGCAGCAGAGTCGGCCTGTCGTGCCCTTTCCGGGGGGCTGCGCGACGTCTGCCGCGGTGACAGCCCGTTGCGGGCCGCTGCTTGACAGCGGGCGAGGCGTGCTTACTTCACCCCGGTATTTCCAGATCAGCGCATCCCAAGGGAGGACACAGAACATGCCCATCTACGAGTATCGGTGCGAGGCCTGCGGCCACGTCTTCGAGGAGTGGCAGAAGGACTATGAGGAGCGCAGCTGCGACTGCCCCGACTGCAAGGCACAAGCCCAGCGCATCATTTCCAACACGGCCTTCATCCTCAAGGGCTCGGGCTGGTACGTGACCGACTACGCCCGCGGCAACGGCGGCGCCAACGGCTCCAACGGCAACGGTTCCAACGGCGGCGCCAAGAACGGCTGCACCGAGGGCGCCAAGACCGACAGTGCCAAGAGCGAGGCCCCCAAGGCCGACAGCGCCCCCTCGGGGGGCACCAGCGCCTCCGCCAGCAGCGCCGGCACGGGCAGCCCCAGCACCACCTCCGCCTGAGCGTCAAGGCCGCACCACCCGGAGCGCTCCGGTCCGCAGTGATTTTCCGAAAGGCAACCCCCGGGTTGCCTTTCTTGTGTCCACGGTGCACAACCCAACGGCAGGAGCCTTTTCAGTCCACCGCCCACCATGACGCGCCCCCATGACTTGTCTGGGGTGCCCGATGCCAGGAGAACGCCATGATCGACCGCTACGCCCGTCCCGCCATGCAACAGCTTTGGTCCCAGGAGAACCGGTTCCGTGCCTGGCTCGAAGTGGAGCTGGCCGTGTGCGAGGCCTGGGCCGAGCTCGGCGTCATCCCGGCCGAGGCCATGGCCGAGATCCGC
>CAZNSV010000078.1:0-10711 GCA_964575775.1 uncultured Desulfovibrionaceae bacterium | reverse complement strand
ATGAGCCGCTCCCCGTCCGCGCAGGCCAGCCGCAGGGCTCCGTCGCTGGAGATCCCCACGACCACGCCTTCGATCGTGTCAATTCCGCCGGGGTTCTCGCCCCCGGCCCCCCGCACCGTGACCTTGCGCCCCTTCCAGGCCAGCACCGCGTCCATGGCCTGTTGCAGGGCCGCCCTCCCGGCCGCGTGTATGCTTATGCTCTGCCGGCCCTTTACGTCAATTGCCGTGTTGCGCTCTTCCAGCGCGGTCCAGGTCCGCCGTAGCCCCTGCAGGAGCAGGGCCCAGAGCCGCAGCGGCCCCAGTCCGCGCAGGGCGGGCACCGCGTCCAGGGCCTCCAGCAGCCGCCCCGCAGGGGGTGCCCAGGGATCGCGCCCCAGGGCCTTGCTGTCCGGCGCGCTGGCCAGGTTCAACCCCAGCCCGGCCAGGAGCACGCCCCCTCGCTCTTCCAGGAGCAGTCCTCCGACTTTGCGCTCTTCCAGCAACAGATCGTTGGGCCATTTCAAGCGCAGGTCCAGGCCCAGACCCCGGAAGCCCTGTACCGCGAGCCAGCCGGCAGTGGGCGCGGCCGCGTCGCCCAGCGCCGCGAAGCTCTCTGGCAGTCGCCAGGCCGCGTACACATTGCCGGGGGGCGAGTGCCAGGGCCGTCGCAACTGCCCCCGCCCTTGTTCCTGCGCCACGGCCAGCACACTGTCCCAGGGGGCCAGGGCCTCCTGGCGCACCAGGCTCCAGGCCGCGTCCAGGCTGGAAGCGCAGGAGCCGCAGACCGCGATCCGCACGGGTAGCGGTGCGGAACCCTCCCAGGCCGGGACTCCGGCCAGGGTGGCCGGGTGCCAGGGGCCAAGCGCTCGGGCGTCCGCTGCAAGCAGGGGATGGGTGTCAGCCAATAGTTCGGGAGCAAAGGGCGAGGCCTCGGGAAGAGCAAGCAGCACCACACCCTTTCGCATCTCCCTATTGTAGGCATACTTTTTGAAATGTCCAGAAAAAAGACGCATTTGTGCAATATTTCACGCAGACTGGCCTTGCCTTGGCCCCGCAAAGTGGCGTATTGCTGCCCTGCCTTGCCTGCCCTTTCCGGGCATCCTCCAGCATTCCGGATGATTATGAATTCCCAGACCCCCAGCCCACAGCCCCAGCACAGCATCCTGCGCAGGTTCGCCCACCTGCTGTCCGCCCAGTGGGTCAAGGATCTCCTCAACACGGCCTTCATGATCACCCTGGCCAGGACCTCCACCGGGTTCTACGGCGAGTTCATGGTGGCCTTCGAACTCGGGTACATCGTGCTCTTCGTGGGCGAGTTCGGCCTGAACCAGGCCCTGGTCACGGACCTGGGGCGCCCCCACGCCAATCGCGGGGATATCCTGGCCCGCTACACCCTCATCAAGGGGCTGCTCATCTCCCTGGGCTGGAGCGGCGCCATGGCCTTTGCCCTCTGGCAGGACTACGGCGCGAGCCTGCTGCTCATGGTGGCCGTGTTGGGGGGCGGCATGGCCGCCGAGGCCCTGGCCGGCAGCTTTTTCGTGGCCTGTCGCATGAAGGGCCGCCAGGACCTCGAGGCCCGCATCCGTATGATCGCGGGTTTCATCGGCTACGGCTTCGGCCTGACCACACTGCTTTTGGGCGCGCCCCCAGCGGTGGTGGCCTCCTTCAAGCTCCTGGAAAACGGCGTCAACCTCCTGGGTGCCATGCTGGTGAGCCTGAGCCGTCGGGAGTTTTTCCAGATGCGGCTCCGGCGCAAGCCCCTGGCCCGCACCTGGCGCACGGCCAGGAACGGCCTGACCTTCGTGGGCATCGCCCTGTGCGCCGTGCTCTACAACAAGGCCAACGTCTTTTTCCTGCAGCGTCACGGCGGCCCCGAGGGCGTGGCCCAGTACGCGGCGGTCTGGGCCGTGGTGGAGAGCGTGGCGGCCCTGGGCGTGAACCTCCTGCTGCGCAACGTGCTCTACCCCCTCTTTGTGGAGCTCTGGCACCGCGACCGCGAGGGTTTCGTGCGCCTGGCCCGCACGGCGGTGCGCTGGCTGTGCTGCGCGGCCCTGCCGGTGTGTTTCGTCCTGGCCATGGAAGCCGACCGCATCGTGGGGCTGATCTACGGGGCCAACTATGCCGAGGCCGTCTGGGTGCAGCGCTGGCTGGCGCCCCTGGTCCTGATCTCCTTCGTGCACAACCTGGCCTCGTTCCTGATGATGAGCCAGGGCTACGAGCGCCCCTTGCTGTTCATGTACGCCGGGGGCGTGCTGCTGAACTTCGTCCTCTGCGCCATGCTGGTGCCCCAGCAGCCCTTGTTCGGGGCCGTGCTGGCCGTGCTGCTCACGCGTCTGGCCGTGGGGCTGTGCACCACGCTCTTCACCCAGCGCAGCATCGGGCTTTTCCGATGGCAGGAGCTGCGCCCCGTGTTCCTGGCCCTGGTCGGGGGCGGTGGGCTCTACGCCCTCAGTCTGCCCCTGGGGCTGCGCGAGCTGAGCGAGCTCCTGGCCGTGGCGCCCTTCCTGCTTCTGGGCTGGCGCTGGTGGCGCGAGGCCCGACAGAGCGGTCTCACGGCCCGGTCGGCGCAAGCCTGAGCCACCGGGAGCCGTGATCAGCGGGGCAAGCGGTTCAGATAGTCCCGAAGTCCCTGGGCGTACTGCTCTTCGGAGTGCAGGAAGCCGTGGTTGTGATCGCCGCGAATCTCCAGCAGTTCCTTGGGGTCCGGCGCCGCGTCCAGGAGTTTGCGCCCCATGGTGTAGGGCACGATGTCGTCCTCGGGACTGTGGATCACCAGCACCGGGCAGCGCACCTCGGCGAGGTGGGCCAGGGCATCGTGGGGGTGGCGGCAGAGCTGGCGCACGGGCAGAAAGGGGTAGCTGCGTCGCCCCATGTCCACCACCGAGGTGAAGGTGGATTCCAGCACCAGGGCGGCCGGGGGGGTGCCCGCCGCACTGAGGGCCGCGGCGGTCTGGGCTGCCACGGCACCGCCCAGGGAGCGCCCCCAAAGGATGATGCGCGAGGCCGGCACCTCGTTGCGCAGGAGCTGCCAGACCGCCAGGCTGTCCTCCAGGATTCCGGCCTCGGAGGGGCGGCCGGTGCTGCGGCCGTAGCCCCGGTAGTCGTAGAGCGCCACGCCCAGCCCCAACCCGTGCAGGATGCGCAGGGTGTCCAGGCGGTGGGAAATGTTCCCGGCATTGCCGTGGGAAAAGTGCACCCAGAGCGGGGGGCGCTGATGCAGGCCGTGTTCTGGCAGTTCCACCACCAGGGGGGGCGGCACCAGCCAACCATGCACCCGCACGCCCTCGGCCACCGGGAGGTCGAACTCCCGCCAGGTCAGGCCCAGCAGGTCCGGGTCGGCGTTCACCTGCCGGTGCCCGGGCAGGTAGATCATCTGCTCCTGCAGGGCGAAGAGCAGCAGGGTCAGCAACAGGTAGAGCCCCCCCAGGGCCATGATCCAGTGCAGCACGCGTTTTCCCATGAGTGTTCGCCCCACAAGCGGGGGGCGCCGTTGCCCTGCGGGCGGCGGGAGGCTCAGGGCCCCCGCTCCCGGTCCAGGGTGCGCAGGTTGATGGCCTCGGCCAGATGCCCGGTGTTCAGGCGCTCGGCGCCCTCCAGGTCCGCGATGGTCCGGGCGATGCGCAGCACCCGCACGTAGGCCCGGGCCGAAAGTCCCAGGGTCTTCACCGCCCGCTCCAGGAAGCCGTGCTCGGTTTCGGTCAGGGGGCAGAAGCGCTCCAGCCAGCGGCCGGAGAGCTCGCTGTTCAGGGCCGGTGGCAGCCCCTGGTAGCGCTCGCGCTGCAACGCGCGCACGGCCACGATGCGGTTGCGCATGGCTGTCGAGTCCGTGCCCGGGCGGCTCTGGCGCAGCTCCTTGTAGGGCACGGCCGGGACCTCCACGTGCAGGTCGATGCGGTCCAGCAAGGGGCCGGAAATGCGGTTGCGATAGCGCTGCACCTCATGGGCCAGGCAACTGCACTGGTGGCGGGTGTCGCCCTGATACCCGCAGGGGCAGGGGTTCATGGCCGCCACCAGCATCATCACCGCCGGGTAGCTCAGGGACACCGCCGCCCGGGAAAGGGTCACCCGACCGTCCTCCAGGGGTTGGCGCAAGACCTCCAGCACGTGCTTCTTGAACTCGGGCAGCTCGTCGAGAAAGAGCACCCCCCGGTGGGCCAGGGAGATTTCGCCGGGGCGCGGATGGTGCCCCCCACCTACCAGACCGGCGTCGGAAATGGTGTGGTGCGGCGAGCGGAAGGGGCGCCGGGTCACCAGAGCCGCGCCGGACTCCAGACGCCCGGCCACACTGTAAATCTTGGTGACCTCCAGGGCCTCCTCAAAGTCCAGGGGGGGCAGCACCGAGGGGATGCGCTGGGCCAGCATGGTCTTGCCGCTGCCCGGGGGGCCGATGAACAGCAGGTTGTGCCCCCCGGCGGCCGCGATTTCGATGGCTCGCTTGGCGTGCTCCTGGCCCTTGACCTCGGCGTAGTCCAGGGGAAAGAACTCGCGTTCGGACTGGAACTGTTCGGCCAGCCCCTGATGCGGGGGCAGGGGCTGCTCCCCGGTGAGGTGCGCCACGGCCGCTTCCAGATGGGGCACGGCAAAGACCTGCAAGCCCTCCACCACGGCGGCCTCGCCCGCGTTCTCGGGAGCGGTGAACAGCCCTTTGGCGCCTTCGTCCCGGGCCCGCACGGCCACGGGCAAGACCCCGGACACGCCCTTCACCTCCCCGCTCAGCGAAAGTTCGCCGCAGAAGAACCAGCCGTCCAGGGACTCCTGGGGCAGGACCTCGGCGGCGGCGAGCAGCCCCAGGGCCAGGGCCAGATCGTAGCCGCTGCCCTCCTTGCGGGTATCCGCGGGGGCCAGGTTCACGGTGATGCGGGCCGGGGGCAGGCGGTAGCCGGTGTTCTTGAGGGCCGCGAAGACCCGTTCCTTGCTCTCGCGCACCGCGCCTTCGGCCAGCCCCACCATGGTGAAGGCGGGCATGCCCTGGCGGGCATAGTCCACCTCCAGGTCCACGCGGAAGGCGTCGATGCCCAGCAGGGCGGCGCAGAGGGCCTTGGCGATCACGACGCGCCCCGCCAGGGAAAACGTGGGCGTTGCGGCGGACTGGGGCGCATGGGGGCTCCTCTGTTGCGAGTTCGGGTTCTCAGCGCACCACGAGCCCCAGACGGAACCGGGTGGAGTGTTCGCCGCTGTAGACCACGATGTACTTGTCTCCGCTGCGGCGCACCGGGTCGGCCCAGGCCTTCATGCCCGTGACCTGACGCCCCCCACGGGGGGTGAAGACGTCGAAGCGGGCCGCGTCGTCGTCCGAGCGCAGGGTGACTTCGAGCACCCAGTCCTCCAGGGCCAGGACGCGAAAGCACATGCGGTCCGCGCCCTGCAGGTTGCCCTCGAACACGGCCTCGCGGGACTTCTCGCCCACGCGCAGGGAAACGAAGCGCTGGCAATCGGCCAGGTCCGAGGGGTCGGGCTCGGGCAGGGCCGGAATCTCGCGCTCGGGAGCGGTCAGGGCGGGCGGCAGGGCCGCCACCAGACCCTCCTCAGCTGGGGCCTCCTCCAGCGGGGGCGCCTCGGCGGCGTCCCTGGGCGGCTGCTCCTGCACCAGCGGCGGCAGGGCCGGGTCCACGGGACGGCTCAGGGCCTCGGGCCGGGGCTGCACCGGGTCTTCAACAGGTGTTGGGGGTACTGGGGGGGCCGTCACCGGCTCGGCCGTGGCCACCAGGGGCTCGTCCGACGGGGCCGGAGTCAGGGGGTCATCTGCCGGGGGCGCAGGGGGGGCGGCAGCCTCCAGCACCTGCTCCCCAGCCGGGACAGGCTCCGCCACCGGTTCCGGCTGCGGGGCGGGTTCGAGAACTGGCTCGGCAACGGGTTCGGCAACGGGTTCGGCAACGGGCTCCGGCAGGGGCGCGGGCGCCACGGTCGCTTCCGCCACCGGCGCAACCACCGGCTCGGGCTCTGTGGGAGCTGGCGGGGCTGCCACAGGTTCCGGGGCAGGGGGCGTCTCGGCTGCGGTGTCCTCCGCCGCGAGAAACGCGGGGTCCAGGATGGGCTTGGGCAACAGCTCGTCGGGCAACGGCTCGGGCAGACCGGTGAGCGGCGGCGTGGTCGGCGCTGCAGGGGGCTCGGTCCGCAGGCTGGGCTCCTCCTGCGGGGGCAACTCCTCTTCGCCCTCCAGAGGCGGATCAGGGGGGAAATCCGGTTCCGCCTGGGCGGCCCGGGGCGCTTCGGGCACGGCAATGCCCAACTCGATCTGGGGCGCTGCGGGCGCCTGCTCTCGCTGTTCGAGAGCGGCCAAGGCCCGGCTCACGGGGTCCGGGGTCTCGGGCGCGGGGGCCTCGCCGGTCTCCTGCAGCTCTCCGGCCGCCATGGGCCGCAGATAACGCTTGAAGATCCAGCCCGTCTGCCCCTGATACGCGAAGCGGTTCCACCCGTTGCGAATCTCGGCCACGTGCAGCACCTCGCCCTCGCGCACGGAACCCAGGCGCTGGGAACCATTGCTGGGGCCGGAGCGCACGGCGATGTCGCGCAGGACCCTGTACGGCTGCGGGGGGGCGAAGCTGGCGTTCCATTCGTCGGCCAGGGCCACGCCCGGACAGAAGCTCAGGGCGGCGCACAGCATGCAGAGGAGGGCAAAGGCACGCAACGTGGTCATGGTTCGTTAGTGGATGCGGTCGCCGATGCGGTCCCAGCGAATGTTGCCCATGCCCTGCCAGGACCAGTAGAGGATCCAGGCCTTGCCCTTGATCTGCCCCTTGTCCACGAAGCCCCAGAATCGGGAGTCGTAGGATTCGTCGCGGTTGTCGCCCATGACGAAGTACTTGCCCTCGGGCACCTTGACGGGTTCGCGGTTGTCGCGCACGCCGTTGCGCACGGAGGGGTCGGTGTGCTGCACGTAGGCTTCCTCGAGCAGTTCGCCGTTGCGGTAGACCTGCTTGTCCTTGATCTCGATGGTGTCGCCGGGCAGGCCGATGATGCGCTTGATGAAGTCCTTGGACTCGTCTTCCGGGAACTCGAAGACCACGATGTCCTGGAAGGCGGGCTCGCTGAAGGTCACGGCGAAGCTGTCGGTGAAGGGAATCTTGATGCCGTAGTTGATCTTGCTGACCAGGAGATGGTCGCCGATGAGCAGGGTCTCCAGCATGGAGCCGGAGGGGATCTTGAAGGCCTGGATGAAGAAGGTACGGATGACCAGGGCCAGCACCAGGGCAATGATCATGGCTTCGCTGTATTCTTTGAGCATTTTTTGCCAACGGGGTGTCATGAAGTGATCCTTGTTTGCGGGGTTGCTTGAGACGGCGCGGGTTAATCGTCCCCGGCCTTGAGGGCTGCGAGAAAGGCTTCCTGGGGGATTTCCACGTTGCCCATGCGCTTCATGCGCTTCTTGCCTTCCTTCTGTTTTTCCAAGAGCTTGCGTTTGCGGGTGATGTCGCCGCCGTAGCACTTGGCGGTAACGTTCTTGCGCAGGGGGGCGTTGCGCTCCCTGGCAATGACCTTCTGCCCCACCGCGGCCTGAACGACCACCTCGAACATCTGCCGGGGAATGGTCCGCTTGAGCTTCAGGGCCACGTTGCGCCCATGCTGATAGGCCCTGTCTCTGTGCACGATGGTGGACAAGGCGTCAACCGGGTCGCCGTTGATCATGATGTCCAGCTTGACCAGATCGGCCTCGCGGTACTCCCGGACTTCGTAGTCCAGGGAGGCGTAGCCCTTGGTGGAGGACTTGAGGCGGTCGAAGAAGTCGTAGATGATTTCGGCAAAGGGCACGTCGTAGGTGATGATCACGCGGGTGGAGGAGAGGTAGCGCACGTCGCGCTGGCGCCCCCGCTTGTCTTCGCAGAGCTGGAACACCGCGCCCACGAATTCGTTGGGGGTGTGGATCTCCAGCACCGCATAGGGCTCGTAGAAGGTCTTGATCTCGCCCGGCGGGGGCAGCTTGGCCGGGTTCTCGATGAACACCGTCTCGCCCTTCACGGTCTCCACCTTGTAGATGACCGTTGGCGCCGTGGCGATGAGGTTGGCCTGGAACTCGCGCTCCAGGCGCTCCTGGATGATCTCCATGTGCAGCAGCCCCAGGAATCCGGCCCGGAAGCCGAAGCCCAGGGCCTGGGAGGTCTCGGGCTCGAAGGAAAAGGCCGCGTCGTTGAGCTGCAGCTTTTCCAGCGCCGCCTTGAGGGGCTCGTACTCCGCCGGTTCCGTGGGATACAGGCCGCAGAAGACCATGGGCTTGATCTTCTTGAAGCCCGGAAACGCTTCAGCGGTGGGGCGCTCCGCCGAGGTGATGGTGTCGCCCACGGGCGCGTCGCGCAGGTTCTTGATGGTGGCGCACAAAAAGCCCACATCCCCGGCTTCCAGGCGCTTCATGGTCACGGCCTCGGGCATGAAAGCGCCCAGCTTGGAGACCTCGAACTGCTTCTTGCTGGCCATGAGCTGAATCTTCTGCCCCTCCTGGATGGCGCCTTCCAGGATGCGGATCATGATCACCACGCCCTGGTAGGGGTCGTACCAGGAGTCGAAGATCAGGGCCTTGAGGGGTGCTGCCGGATCGCCCTTGGGCGGGGGCAACTGCCGCACCAGAGTCTCGAGCAGCTCGGCCACGCCCTGGCCGGTCTTGGCGCTCACGTGCAGGATGTTGGCGCAGTCCAGGCCGATGCCTTCCTCGATCTCGCCCTTGACCCGCTCCGGCTCGGCGCTGGGCAGGTCCACCTTGTTGAGCACCGGAATCACTTCCAGGTCGTGGTCCAAGGCCAGGTAGACGTTGGCCAGGGTCTGGGCCTCCACGCCCTGGGTGGCGTCCACCACCAGGATGGCGCCGTCACAGGCCGCCAGGGAGCGCGAGACCTCGTAGCTGAAGTCCACGTGCCCGGGAGTGTCGATGAGGTTCAGGGTGTACTCGGTGCCGTCGGCGGTGGTGTAGGGGATGCGCACGCTCTGGGCCTTGATGGTGATGCCGCGCTCCCGCTCCAGGTCCATGCGGTCGAGGTACTGTTCGCGCTTGTCGCGCTCGCCCACCAGCCCGGTAATCTCCAGGATGCGGTCGGCCAGGGTGGACTTGCCGTGGTCGATGTGGGCGATGATGCAAAAATTCCGAATGTGGCGACGTGTTTCCATTGGATGAATGCCGGTTCCTCCGGCGGCTTGGCATGTGGGTTTTCGCGGCTGGCCCCAGGGCCCGGGGCCGTGCGGGGCATGCGCTGCGGGTAATCCGTGGGGCAGCGCCTCAGGCAACGCATGCCTATACGCCATTTGCGGCCGGAAGTCTAATCCCCCCCGGAGCCGCCCTGCGCGCCGCCCTCGGGCCGAGGGGCCGGGCCCGTCCTGGTGCGACCAGCCCTCTTCCCTGCTCTCGGGGGCCTGTGCTACACAGCTCCCGACGGCGGCCCCGGCGGCCGCGCTTGTTGGCACCGGCCCTGTTGGAGCGCGTCTTCCGCTCCCCATGATCTCTGCCCCCAGGACCCGCCCGTGATTTTTCTGGCCCCCCCGGCCCCCGACCTGGCAGCCCGCATCGAGCTCTACTGCGCCATCCCACCGCGTGCAGGCGCGGGGCGCGTGTTCCACGAGCTGTTCCCCAGCGCGGCGGCCCAGCTGGTGCTGCGCCTCTCGCCCGGGGGGAGCCGCATGGTGGTCATCGGCCCCTCCACGGAAAAGTCCACCATCGAGCTGGACCAGGGCGCGCACTACTGCGTGCTCAGCTTCCGCCCCGGCCAGCTGCCGCGCTTCGTTGACCTGCACCCTGCCGGGCTGGTCAACGGCCGCCTGGAACTGGACCGCCTGCCCGGCGCGGGGCTCGATTCCCTGGCCGACCAGCTCCACGGCCTGACCGCCCCCCAAGCGCGCCAGCAGCTCCTGGAGACCTTGGCCCGGGGGTGCGCCCCCCTGGTGCGCAGCGAGGTCTGCCGCCGGGCCGCCAGCGTGCTGGAAGCCCACAAGGGGCAGTTGAGCGTGGCCGCGCTGGCCTCCGGGCTCGGGCTGCACGTGCGCAGCCTGGAGCGCCTGTTCCGGGAGCACCTGGGGCTGTCGCCCAAGCGGCTGGCCCGGCTGATCCGCGTCCGGCACCTCCTGCACCGGCTGCGCGGCGCCGGGTTCCAGAGCCTGGCCCAGCTCAGCTTCGAATGCGGCTATGCGGACCAGTCCCACATGATCAAGGACCTCAAGGCGCTCACCGGCCGCGTGCCCGGGGAGATCGACCCCGGCTTCGACGGTCGGGTCACGGGGGCGCCTTGCACCCGCATCGTGCACCGCTGGCGCCCCTGAACGTGGGTTGTCGCGTTTTTACAAGACATTGCCCGGGGTATCCGGCAGGTTCCCGTCGTTCCGCCCCCGTAGTGTTCCACGAGACCGGGGGCTCAGCCAACCCCGTAGCGAGGATACGTCATGCTCAGCATCAAGGCTCGTCTCTTTCTCTTCGCCCTCCGGCACCGCAACCTCTTCCAACTGCGTCTGCGCAAGGAATCCGCCGCGGACTGGGAGCACAACCTGGCGGAGGTGCGCCGCACGGCAGCCAAGTCCGCCGGCATCCTGGGCAAGCTGCCCAAGCACATCACGGCCGAGCCCCTGGACCTGGACGGGCTGCGCGCCGAGTGGATCGCCCCTGCCGGGGCCGCCAGGGACAAGGCCCTGCTCTATTTTCACGGGGGGGGCTACGTGCTGGGCTCGGTGGAGGCCCACCGGAGCATCGTGGCCAAGTTCGTGGACGGTCTGGAGGCCCGGGCCCTGCTCTTCGGCTATCGCCTGGCACCGGAGCATCCCT
>CAZNSV010000077.1:0-10716 GCA_964575775.1 uncultured Desulfovibrionaceae bacterium | reverse complement strand
GTCCTCCGGATCACTTCAGCGGCAGGAAGCCCCGCAGCACCTCGCGCACGATGCTGGCGCGCAGCTCCCGCGAGAGCAGGGTGGTCTCCTCGTCCAGGATGCTCACGATCTGCGTCGTGACCTCCTGCTCCAGCTCGCGCAGCTTCTCCGGGTCGTTCTCGCTGCGCAGGTCCGCATGCTTGAGGTCGAAGGTCTCCAGCAACTTCTGGTGCACGGCCTGCTTGAGGCGGTCCAGCTCCGCCGGGCTGTCGCCGCTTGCGGCGTCCGGCTCGGGAGCCGCTTCGGACTGGGGCTGCCGTGCCACGGCGCTGCGGATCACCTGGCCGGTCAGGGTGTCGAAATCCTTGGCGATGTCCAGGCGGGGCCAGTCCCGGGGGTAGGTCCGCCCCCCACCGAGATTCTTCTGGGCCGCCGGGTCGAAGGCGATGCTGCCGAACAGGGGGCGGCCGAGGCTGCGCTCCATGTCCTGAGGGGCGAGGTCCTCGTTGCGCCCGGCACAGTTGCAGACCGGCTTGACCAGCTCCCGGGCGAAGTTGTCGGCCTGGAGCATGGCCAGGTCCCCGGCGGTGTGTTGCAGGGCCAGGTAGTCCGGAGTGACGGGGAGCAGGATCAGGCTGGAGAGGTCCAGAAGGCAGGCCGTGGCCGGGTCGTACACCGAGCCGCAGTCCGCCAGCACATAGGCGTAGGCCTGCAGCAGGCGGTCCAGGGCCGTGCGCAGCCGTTGCGGCTGCAGGGCGTCCGGCGCGGCGGGCTTGCGGGCCGGGGTCAGGGCCAGGACGTCCACGCCCGAGTCGTGGGTGGTGACGTAGGTCTTGAGCATGGCCGGGCTGAGGCGGGCGGCATTGGGCAGCACGCTCTCCAGGGCGTTGACCCGGGCGAGGTTGAGCATGGCGGCCACGTCGAAGGAGTAGGGGCGCGCGAAATCCAGCAACAGCACCCTGTCCCTGGTCTCCAGGTGCAGGTTCACTGCCAGGTTCACGGCGAGGAGGGTCTTGCCCACTCCGCCCCTGGACGCATAGATGGAGAGCAGCTTACCGTACATGCCTTGGCCGTGCCTTTCGCCGTTTCCGTGGTTGCGGGTGCTCCGGCCCCATGCCCCTAGCGGTACGTCTCCACGAACACTTGGCGCAGGTTTTCCAGCTCGATCTTCCTGAACTCCCGGGTGGCGTTGAGCTTCACGTCCCGGTTGGCCATCTGGGCGTCCCGGATCACCCGGGGGGTGACGAAGATGACCACCTCGGTGTCGTTGCGCCTGCGGGAGTTGTCGTAGTTGGCCTGGAACAGGGTGGGTTCGTTGTTGGGGTTGTGGTTGGCCAGGGCCTTGAGGTCGTTCTGCCCCGCCAGACCGCCCAGCACGATGGTCAGCCCTTCGTTGACGTTCACGGCGGTGTTCATGGTGTGGGCGCGGATGATGGGCGCGCCCTGGGCACCCTCGCCGGACACGGTGCTGGACTCGATTTCCAGCAGGGTCTCGATGTTCTGCAGGGGGTCGATGTGGGGCGTGACGTTGAGGGTCATGCCCACCTTCTTGTACTCCACGCTGATGACCCCACTGGCCTGGGCCACGGGCACGGGCTGCTCGGAACCGGCGAAGAACTCGGCCTTGGTGCCTTCCTTGGTAATGATGGTTTGCTGCATCAGATTGCGCCCCTTGCCGGTGTCGTTGATGCGGCGCATCTTGGGGATGAACTGGGTGATGGTCCCGGCCAGGGCGCCGAAGAGCACGGTCTCGCGCGAGGCGTCCAGGGGCCAGAGGTTGACGGTGCTGGTGTGGTCCAGCTTGCCGTCGGCCTGGGTGGTGATGTCCGGGTTCCAGTAGATGCCGAACTGCTTGAGGGCCGTGCGCTCGATCTCCATCACCGTGAGGTCCACCTCGATGAGCTGCGGCTTTTCATACGGTTTGGGGCGTTCCTGGGACTTGGCGCTGACCAGGGCGTTGACCACGGCCGGGGAGTAGGCGAAGGCGATCTTCTCGGCCCGCTCCTTCTCCTCGTCGTTGGGCACCACGCCCTCCAGCAGGAAGGCCTCCTTGGCCACCCGCACCGTGATGTTCTCCCGGCCGATGCCCTGCTCGATCTGCGAGGCCAGGATGGTCTTCATGGTGGGGCTCATCTGCACCAGGTTCACGGCGTCGGACATCCCGGCGAGCAGGGCGTTGATCTTGTTGTAGTCCTTGCTGCGGAAGACCTGCCCCTGCACCACGATGCGCTTGCCCACGATCAGGACTTCCACGCCTTCCACGTCCTGCAGCACGCCGCGCAGTTCCTCGGCCCTGAGCATCAGGTCCGGGGTCAGGACGTTGATGAACAACTCCTTGCGCTGCTCCCCGTCACCCCAGATGATCAGGTTGCTGGCCCCTTCCTTGGTGGCGTTGATGAGCATCTCGTTGTCGCCGGTCTGGACCACGCCGAAGATGGCGGGGTCGCCGGTGGCCACCTTGGTGACCTTGAAGTCCACGGTGTAGACCACGCTGTTGCCCGCCATGATCTTGACCACCTCGTCCGGGCCGCCCGCGCCGCTGGACAGGGAAGCCGTCAGCACAAGGCAGACGAGGCCGGTGATGATCAGAAGCTTGAGCGTAATGCGGTTCATGGAATCTTCCCCCTACTCGGAAATGGGATTGATGCGTTCTGCGCCTCGGATCTCGACCCAGGCGGGCATGGACTTGCGGATGACGTTGTTCTGGATGCCCAGGAGGTCCCGGGAGGTGAGTGGCGAGACCGCTGCGGCGTCGGCCTGGTCCCAGGCGCTGCACAGGGCCACCACCACCGAGCCGATCTCCTGGGCCAGGGTGACCTTCTGGGTGTCTTCGGGCGAAAGGGCCAGGGTCAGGGTCCGGATCACGCTGGAGCGGTCCTCCTCCTGCACCTGGGTCTGGCTGAACACCGAGCCCGGGGCGTGCTGGCCGTCGCGAAAGGCCTCGCGCTCGTAGCTGCTCTTGGAGGACATGCGGTTGTTGGCCAGCACCAGCACGTTCTGCAGGATGCGTCTGGTCATGGTGTCCTGGGGCATGACCCGGCCTTCCAGGTCGTAGCTCCCGGTCTCCACGGTGACGAACACGTCCACGGTGTCCCCGGGCTTGATCAACCCGGACACGGCGGTGACCGGGTTGGCCGCGATGCTCACGGCCCGGAGCCCGGCCGGGACCTTCTGGGCCAGGGACTCCGCGCCCGTGGGCTTGAACATGGACTCCAGGATCTGGGTACCCATGAGCACGGGCACATTGAGCACGCGGTCGTAGAGCAGGGAGACCTCGCTCACGGCCCCGGGCTGCACGTAGCGCTTGGGCACCTCCACCACCTCCACCAGGGAGTCGTCCAACCGCGTGTCCAGGGGCAGGTCCCGCACCGCCACCACCACCTTGATGGGCGTGGCGGACTCGATGAGCGCCTGCTCCTGCTTGCGCAGATAGGTCCAGACCAGCATGAGCCCCACCAGGGCCAGCAGCAACGACAAGAGGAGTACCCGGTTGCCCTTCATGTTCACTCCGTGATCCGTCTGTAGCGGTGGAACAGCGCGAATTCGCTCTGCCCCGTGCCTTGGTAGGTGCCGCCGTAGCTCGAAAGACTCAGGTCCACGTCCAGCCGCTTCTTGCCGATGTAGCGGTGCATCTGCCCCGGCACTTTGATCCTGACCTTTTCCGTGACCTCGATGCGGCGGAAGCTACCCGACGCGGCCTTGTCCACCTGGTCGCGCACCCGGTAGCGCAGGTCGTGCTGGGCCGTGATCATGTCGTCCACGAGGTTGTAGACCACGATCACCGCCATCAGCAGGGGCGCCACCAGGATCAGGATCAGGCCCAACTCCACCATGGCCTGCCCCTCCTGGCCTTTCCGGTGTTGTGTTGCTGCGCGCGCGGTCATGGCTAGTGCTCGAAGCGGGCGAGGTTGGGCACCTGGGGGCGCGGTGATTTCAGGGTCTTGAGGCCGACCATGACCGGTTTGTATTGCGGGGAGCCCAGCTGCACCGAGCCTCCGGCGGGTTTGGCCGCGGCATAGGCCGTGAGGGACTCCATGCGGCCGAAGACTCCCCCGGCCAGGATGAAGTCGCGGCTGGGCTGGGTCAGCTTGTAGGCCGCGTAGGTGGTGGGGGTGCGGCTCTTGCTGCGGCTGGTCTTGACCGTACCGGCGGTCACGAGGGGGATGCCGGTGTAGGGGAAGCTCATGCGTCCGTCGTGGTGGAACTTGTAGGCCTTGGGCCCGGCCAGGGCCGAGAGCCACATCACCGTGGGCAGGACCGGACAGCAGCTGCAACTGAACGTCAAGGGATCCGGACATTTGCACGGGGAGCAGATCCGGTACATCAGCTGCCAGTCCAGGGTCTGGGGCTGCTCCAGAGTGCAGAGTTCGTCGTCGCGCGGATTGACCGAACTGAGGGTCGCCTTGGGCAGGTTGTCCTTGACCACGCGCTGGGCCACGCGCTCGGCCAGGCGGGCGTAGTCGCGGTTGGCCTGGTCCTGATAGTCGCGCAGGGACTGGAACACGTCCTCGAAAAAGGAGACGCAGGCTTGGCCGTCGCTGAGGGAGTACCAGATGGTGGGCGGGGAGACGATGCTCTTGAACTTCTTGTATTCCAGGGTGATCTCGCGGTTCAGGTCCGCGATTTCGTTGAGCCCCGCGGCCTGGACCGTGGCGGCGGCCAGGGTTGCGGCGTCCACCACGTTCTGCAGCCGCACCCGCTCGAAAATCGCCTGCCCCACATTGGCCAGCAGGATGGTCAGCAACAACATGATGGGGAGCAGGAACACCGCCAGGACCGCGATGGAGCCCTGCTGTCCCTGCCTGGTGCCGTGGCCGGTCCGGGGGTGCATCAGTTGTCCCCCGTGAGGTTGCCGGGCTCCAGGAACACGGGCACGCGCTTGGCGATGCGCATGGTGGTGCCGGTCTCCCGGATGGCGTTGCGGGTGAAGGGGTTGTTGAAGTCGATGGGCACGGGGATGCGTTTTTCCAGCAACACGGCCGTGCTCTCGGTCTTGAGGCTGTAGTTCTTTTCCACGGCCGAAGCGGCGCGGGAGGGGCTGCCGTGGACCTGATAGGCCCGCCCGGCGAGGAAGGCGGCATAGCCCAGGCGCTCGTGCGCCAGGAAGACCTGGACGATCTGGGTGAAGGCGATGAAGAAGAAGCAGAGGAAGAGCATGGCAAAGGCGAACTCCACCGCGGCGGCCCCCCGTTGCGCCGCATGTCTGTGGCGAACGCCTGGTGCGCCCCTGGTGGTCGCTTTGTGAAGCTTGCGCTGGACTATACCCATGACCCCTGCCCGTGTGCGAAATGGCCCCAAAACGTGCTCGGGACCCAACATGCTGCGCGGTCGAGAGCGAGCGGCAGGAGCAAGACCCTGCGCTCCCGGGATGCAAGCGGCAGTAAGCCAACTGGGCGAGGCGGACTCCCCCCTGCCATAGCCCGACCGCTGATGCTCCCCCGTACGTCTCGCTAGTGCAGTTTCACCTTGAAACAAGGCTCCGCCCTGCAACAATGACCCATTGTTGCAGGGAACTGCATAAGAGCATCTAAACTTGATCCTAAGTTACAATGCTCTAGAACTTGCTCTTGGCCGTGGTGTCGTCGGCAATGCCCTGGATTTTCTCCACAATGCTCAGGAAGAATTCCTTGAGCGGGTCGAACATGTAGGTGGCCGCGGCAATGACCATGGTCACGATGACGGCGATCAGCAGGGCGTATTCCACCGTTGCTGCGCCGCGTTGGCCGCTGACGCCCCCCAGACGGCACCGCCTGCGGAGTTCGGCACAGGCCAGGTAGGCCCGGAGCATTGTATCCTGCAATGTGCTCATGATCCTGTTCATCACGTCCTCCCCTCCAGCCTTGGTGTTCAAGGGTATGGCTTGCTGAGCCAACTCATGAAATTGTCCAACACATCTATAGACATTTCCCAGAAAATCTCTTGTACACCGACCATAATCGCCCCCGCCAGGAGCATGCACAGGCCGTACTCCACGGCAATTGCGCCCAACTCCTTGCGATACTTTGCGAAGTGGCAAGGGCTACCTATTGTTTTCATCTCTCCCTGATCCTTCACGAGACGCCATTTTTGCAGTAATTGTAGAAAGTTCTTCATTTCGTGAATAATTTTGCGTAATTAACTTTTTCATACAGCGAGAGTTTACTTTGTATTCTTGCTGCAAGCGTAGGCGATTTGCATCAGGCATGCAAGGAGAAACTCTTTTCTTGGGGACGCGACGCACAAGAATGTGTGCTTGTCTGGCCCAATCCCCTTTGGCCTGCGCCTTCTGGCAGCGAAAGAAAGCACCTCTTGGCTGCGAAAGGGTCTTGTCAGCCCCTGGCAGCGTGGGGAATAATGGTTTACTGCAAGGAGCCCAGAAACAAGGAGCGTCGGTGGAAAGCACCCCCTCGGTGGCAAAGCCCCATCCCAAAGGAACCACGGTCGGAGCGGTCCTGCTCGGCGTCTATGTGGCGCTGGTCTTCGTGCAGACCTTTACCAACAATCTTGCCGACTTCGATCTCTGGTGGCGCATGGCCACCGGCAAGCTGATCTACGAGAGCGGCCAAGTACCCAGACACGATGTTTTTTCCTATCTCCCCACCCTGGATCCCTGGATCCTGCACGGCTGGCTGTCGGATCTGTTGTTCTTCACTCTCAACATGGTACTCAGCGGGGGCGTGGGCTTACAGTTGTTGCGCTGGACATTGCTCCTGGCAACGCTTTGGCTCTGCTTCTCCACGGGGCGTCTGCGCAGTGGATCGGCACTCAGCGCGGTAGTCTGTCTGTTGCTGGCCCGGGAAGTCTTCAGTTTCGGCTTTCCCGTAATCCGCGCCCAGGCGTTCACCTACTTCTTCTTTGCCTTTTTCATCTGGTGGCTGGAGCGGTTGCGCAAGAACGGAAAGTGGAACCAGGCATGGCTGCTGGCGCCCCTGCTCGGCCTCTGGGCCAACCTGCATCCCGGCTTTCTGGCCGGGGGCGGTGTGCTGGCCCTGTATGCCGCCGGCCAGTGGCGCACGCCGCGCAGGGCCTTGCTTCTCCTGGCCGTGGGGGCCTCCGGCGCCGTTCTGTCGCTGGTGAATCCCTATGGCTTGGATTTCTGGCGGCAGGCGCTCCTTGTCAGCCGGACGCCGGAAATGGAGGTCACTGAATGGCTGCCGGTGTGGGTAACGCTGTTCCAGGGAGAGCGACAGTCCATCAGCCGGATATTTGTGGGACTGTTGGCCGCTGTCTTGGTCTTGACCTTGTGGCGGCGACGCATCGACCTCTCGGCAGGACTCGTATTGAGCGTGACCGCCGCAATGGCCTTGCAGCACAACCGGCACATCGTGTTCTTTGGCCTGTCCTTTGCCATGTTCGCCCCCGAAATGCTGCGCGAAGCCATGCGGGCCTGCAACGCGTCTGGATTTGTGCAACGTTGTGCACCAAACCTCGTTGCCATACTCCTGGGCGCGTATCTCCTGCTCTGCTTCTTGCCGGTGCCGGGCTTCCTGCGGCAGCATCTGCTGGTCAAGCCTTCCATCGTGCTCTACATGGGGCCGCTGCTGCAACGCCAGGTGCCTCCTGGAACACCCTACTACCCGGTGGAAGCCCTGCTCTACCTCAAGCGCAGCGGACTGGAAGGCAATCTGGCCACACATCTGGCCTGGGGCGGTCTGATGGTCTGGGCGGCTTATCCACAGTGCCGTGTGGCCTTTGATGGTCGTAATGAATCGGTCTTTCCCCTGGAGGCGCGCCGCCTGTTCTTCGACTTCATCCTTGCCAGGGAGGGCTGGCGTGATTTCTTGGTGCGTTTCCCGACAGACATTGTGCTGCTCAGACCCTTCGAGAATATTGCGAAGCTGATGCGGGCGGAGCCTGGCTGGATAACGATGTACGAAGACCCAGGCAGCATCCTGCTGGTGCGCGAGGGCTTGACCGAAGACGCCCCAGGAGGGGCACGGTAACACGGCTCTGTTCTGCAAGTTCTCGTGACGAGCCCGCAGCCTTGCAAGGCAAGTGACTGCAATAAGCAAAGCAAATGCCGAGTACGCTGGGCCGACAGGCGGTTGGCGTGCCGCAGATGCCTGCGTTCCCCTGCGGTCACGGGGGTGACCTGCCCAACCCTTTCAGGCCAGTTGCAGCGTGAGCAGGTGGCTCCGGATGGAAACGAGGCGCCATGCGGAAACGTCGCTTCACGGTCGAACAGACGGCGGGCATCCTGCGGGAGGCGGATCGTGAGCCGCCCCCACCCAGTCCCCACGCTACGGCTGCCTGGCATCCCGGTGTTCATGCAGCGCCTGGTACAGCACAAGGGCGGACAAGGCGGCGCAAGCTGACGCGCATTGTCGCATACGCATTCCGCCGGGCTGGATACTGGCCTTGCCGAAGCCAGCACGTTATCGCCCCTTGCAATGAAGGATCGCCATGGGCTACGGTGTAGGCGTTCTCCTCACCGCAACCCGGTAGCCCCCGGCCGTATCGGACGCCCGCCCATGACCGACCCCGAACGCCCCCACATGACCGACCCCCAACGGGCGTATCTCGAATGGATCCAGGCCCGCTGCAGCCACATCCCCTTTGGGGGCATTCACATCATGCGGGAAGTCGCGGCAGCGCAGGTGGACGAGGTCATTGGGGGTCCATTCTCCCTCGCCGGCCAGCGGGGTCTGCGCTGTCGAGTCGTGTCGTCAGCGGCGCGGACCAACAGGATACACCTTAGCCAAGCCGCTGAACTGTCCAACAAATGGGGTCAACTTCACTAGCGTTTCGCCCGTCATGCAACATTGCGGCAGTGCGATTCGCTACTTTTTGGAGCATTCAACTTGCAATCCAGGAGAGGATTTATGTTGATGTGTGAGTCAAAATTTTGTTGTTTCTACTGTATGGGGTCGGTGAATGTTGTTGTGCATTCGACGACTTTGGAGCATTGGCCATGAATAGGCATGGTCGGTTTGTAATACCACTAGTTTTTGCATTTATATTGCTAATTTCAGGCTACACTTGGGTAGGTGTATCCCGCGAGGTCCGAGTCTCGCAGGAAGCTTTGCAAGTTTACTCATCCACAGAGGAATACCTGCGTCGATTTGACCCAGAACAATACATGCGTGCTGGAACAGACTATTATAATCCAAGATATAGTCCGCATCGCCTTGACAAGCCTCTAGATCAGATTGATTTGGCCAGCGATTATCCTTTTCAATACATTGAACAAGTTGAGAATCAGCTAAGGAACGTTGATCGTAGAACTGCACTGAAGGGAATTTTTGCAATGGTAACCTCGGGCGCAAAGTCCGATCACGAACGTCACCTGGCAGTTTTGAATTTTTTATATAAGGCGGTACACCACAACCAGTTTGTCCAGCCAACCTACGAAAATAAACAAGCTGTGCTTGATCCACTTGTCCTTCTTGAGTTGGGTGAAATGCGTTGTGGAGCAGTTGCTAGAGTCGCCGCAGACTTGTTCGATGCTGCAGGCTACCGAACTAGGCTAGTCCAAGCCCACTCACACGTTGCAGCAGAAATTTATTATGATGAGGATTGGCACCTCTTTGATGCCGATCTTGCAGGTGGCCCTCCTGTAATGATCGCAGGTCGTATTCCTTCAGTCGCAGAGCTCGCAAATGATCCTTTCCTCATTGACAGAGTCCCCAGCCATTTTGAAGCATTTGTGTCTCCAAGGCAATCATATTACGGCGGGCCGAGTGGTTCAAGTGGTGGAAAATCGGCTATTTATCCATCTTATTATTACTTCGCAAAGAAGCCTCTCAGTAAATTGGCAGCTTCTTACTACTATAAAACGGCTACGCCTGAAGAGGCCGCTAATTCCGAATTTTATGGCTGGAACTATTACGAGACGACTACTGATCGCTGGAAGCTTACATGCTTTGAGCCAAAGTACGAACCTTCTCCGCCAAAGTTTCAAGAAGTGCGTGTAGAAAATGGAAAATTTGTTGTGGAGTGGCTGCCAGCCCTGGACTCGGATAACGATCTTCTTGGCTATCGGGTTTACGTGTCCACACGAAGTAGGGGGTGGAACTATCAGGATATTCAGGTGCCTGCAAGCGTAGAAAAGTACTTTACTAGGGGCTGGGAACCTGAAATGTACGACAACTTGTTCAAGGAGCCTCCAAGCGATGTGTTGTATCTCGAAACGCCGTTAACAAGCATTGAACTCTCACTCGCTAATGATGGAGCTCCAGTCTATGTTACAGTGATGCCCTTCGATGAGCATGGCGAATCGGTTGGTAGACGTCTATACAATATGTCTGCAGAATTGAAGCTGTTCCATTGAGCTGCAATACCTGGGTCAGGCGCATGACGTCCTGGCAGAGCATGCCGAAATGTGACGCAAAAGGGCTTGCGTTTTGTTCTGGGGGCTGTTGGCCAAGCTGGGAAATTGGTAACGCAAGGGCAGCAGTGTTATGCAGTTGGTCAATTTGCGATATCGAGTTCATCGCTTGTTCTGTGTTAAATGTGAAAAACAATGTATTTGTTGGTCGTTTCTTTCGTTCGTCCACCTGCCGTGATGTAATAAGTTCCCGACCTGCTCCATGAGAGCGGGAAGCACGACCATCTAATAGCCTAGCCTAGCACTCTGCCTACACTCTGGCACCGCAGCCATACCGTATGGGCTTGGTGGCATGGCGCCTTGTACCCAGTACCCATGCCTTGGAAATTTTGGGGTGCGGGTAGCCCAACACCTTCACATCACCCCGCCATTCCTCGTAGTCTTTGTCAGGAAGATTGAAAAAGATGTAAAGCGGGTGTGAGTCAGGTTAA
>CAZNSV010000076.1:0-10768 GCA_964575775.1 uncultured Desulfovibrionaceae bacterium | reverse complement strand
AAGGACATTCCCGTCCTGGCCACGGCCGTGACCGACTTCGTGGGCGCCGGGCTGGTGCAGGACCTGCAGAAGCCCGGGGGCAACGTCTCGGGCATGACCGACATGAGCCCCGTGGCCGAACAGGTGGACCTGATCCGCGAGTTCCTGCCCGAGCTCAAGACCCTGGGCGTGATCTACAACGCCGGCGAGGCCAACTCCGTGACCCTGGTGACCATGCTCAAGGAAGCCTGCGCCGCCCGCGGCATCGCCGTGGAAGAAGCCACCGTGGCCAACTCCGGCGGCGTGTACCAGGCCGCCAAGAGCCTCGTGGGGCGCGCCCAGGCCGTGTACATCCCCACGGACAACACCGTGGTCTCGGCCCTGGAGTCCATCCTCAAGGTGGGGCAGGAGACCAAGCTGCCCGTGTTCAGCGCGGACAACGATTCCGTGGAGCGCGGCGCCGTGGCGTCCCTGGCCGTGGACTACTACCGCATGGGCGTGCAGACCGCGTCCATGGCCAAGCGCATCCTCACCGAGGGCGCCAAGCCGGCCGAGATGCCCGTGGAAAGCCTCAAGGACCTCATGGTCTACGTGAACCCCAAGGCCGCCGAGGCCATGGGTCTGGCAGTGCCTGCGGCCGTGCTGGAACGCGCCGACAAGGTCATCGAGTAGCCCCTCTCAACAGCAAGGCCCCGGCGGTACGGCGACGTGCTGCCGGGGCCAGAGTCAACGCATGACCTGGTACGCATTCTACGGAGCCCTGGAGCAGGGCTTTGTCTACGGGCTCATGGTCCTGGGGGTCTACCTGACCTTCCGGGTGCTCGAGTTCCCTGACCTCACCGTGGACGGCAGCCTGCCCCTGGGCGCGGCCGTCTGCTCGGTGTGCATCACCGGGGGGCACAGCCCCTACCTGGCCCTGGTCTACGCCGCCGCGGCCGGGTTTCTGGCGGGCATGGTCACGGGCATCCTGAACACCAAGTTCAAGATCCTGCACCTCCTGGCCTCCATCCTGACCATGATCGCCCTCTACTCCATCAACATCCGGATCATGGGGCGCCCCAACGTTTCCCTGCTGGGCAAGAACACGGTGCTGGACAACTGGCAGAGCCTCTGGCTGGGGCTGGGCCTGCCCCCGCAGTGGGGCACGGCTTTTCTGTTCGGGCTGGCGGCCCTGGCCGCCGTGGTCTTCCTGATCTGGTTCTTGCACACCCAGATCGGCCAGACCCTGCTGGCCACGGGCAACAACCCCCAGATGATCACCAGCCAGGGAGTGAACACGCACCTGACCATCATTTTCGGGGTGGGACTCTCCAACGCCATGGTGGCCCTGTCCGGGGCCATGGTGGCCCAGAACCAGGGCGCGGCAGACGTGAACATGGGCGTGGGCACCATCGTGGCCGGGCTGGCCTCGGTGATCGTGGGCGAGACCGTGTTCGGACAGCGCGGCGTGGTCCGCCACGTCATTGCCGCCCTGCTCGGCTCCGTGGTCTACCGCCTGGCCATTGCCCTGGCCCTGTCCCTCAAGTTGGGGCAGTTCTCCTTCACCCCCAGCGACCTGAACCTCATCACGGCCCTGCTGGTGGTGGCGGCCCTCATCTCCCCGCAAATCAAGCAGAGGCTGCGCGCGCGATGCTGATCCTGCAGAAGGTGGTCAAGTACTTCAACCGCGGCACCGTGAACGAGGTCCTGGCCCTGAACACCCTGGACCTCATCGTGGAGCGCAGCGACTTCGTCACGGTCATCGGCTCCAACGGCGCCGGCAAGTCCACCATGCTCAACTGCGTCGCCGGGGGCTTCTTTCCCGACAGCGGACGCCTGGTCCTGGCCGAGAACGACATCACCGACCAGCCCGAGCACAAGCGCGCGCGGTTCATCGGCCGGGTCTTCCAGGACCCGCTCAAGGGCACCTGCGCCGCCATGACCATCGAGCAGAACATGGCCCTGGCGGCCCTGCGCGGCAAGCGCCGGGGCCTTGGCAAGGGCGTGCGCCGCCAGGACCGTGAACTCTTCCGCGAAAAGCTCTCGCGCATCGGCCTGGGCCTGGAAAACCGCCTGGGGGACGTGGTGGGCCTGCTCTCCGGGGGGCAGCGCCAGGCCATGACCATGCTCATGGCCACCCTGGTGCGCCCCTATCTGTTGCTGCTCGACGAACACACCGCGGCCCTGGATCCCAAGACCGCCCAGCAGATCATGCAGCTGACCCAGGACATCGTGGAAGAGCAGAAGCTGACCACCCTCATGGTCACCCACAACATGCAGCAGGCCATCAGCTACGGCAACCGGCTGGTGATGCTGCACCAGGGCGAGGTGATCTTCGACATCGAGGGCGAGGAGAAGCGCACCCTCACGGTGGACGACCTTTTGGCGCGCTTCCACGCCCTGCGCGGCGAGGACCTGGTCTCGGACCGCATGCTGCTCGGCTGAGTCCGGAAGCCATTGCGCACCACCTGCCGGGCGAGGGGAGACCGGCGTGGCGCACTCCCGAAACGGCCCTCCCCGGCCGGCCGACACCGGCAAGGAGAGCCCATGCGCATCCGCCCCTTCGTCACCTGCCTGCTGCTGCTCCTGTTGGTGGCCCCTGTCCGGGCACAGGGGGCCGACCGCGAAACCCTGTTCCAGGTGGGCACCATCGACGCTCTCATGCAGGGGGTCTACGACGGCGGCATCACCTGCGGCGCGCTACGCAGTCGGGGCGACCTGGGGCTGGGCACCTTCCAGGGGCTTGACGGCGAAATGCTCGTGCTGGACGGCATTGTCTACCAGGTGCGGGGCGACGGCAGCGTGAGCAAGGCCCCGGACGTGCTGGAGACCCCCTTTGCCGTGGTGACCCAGTTCGATGCCGACAGCCAGCAGCACCTCAAGGACGTGACCGACCTGGGGGACCTGGAGCGCCGCATCGCCGAGACCGTGGCCGCCAAGCCTAACCTGATCTACGCGGTGAAGCTGCAGGGCGTGTTTACCCGGGTGCTGACCCGCAGCGTGGACCGGCAGGAAAAGCCCTACCCGCCCCTGAAAGAGGCCCTGGCGGGGCAGCATGAGTTCCGTTTCGAACAGCGCCGGGGCACCATGGTGGGTTTCTACCTGCCGCAGCTGATGGCGGGGCTCAACGTGCCCGGGCTGCACATCCACTTTCTCACGGCCGAGGCGGACGGCGGGGGGCACGTGCTGGACCTTCAAGCCGAGAGTCTGGAGCTTTTACTCGACGCCACAGCGTTTTTACAGCTGCAGATGCCCCTGGACGAGCCTTTCCAGAAGGCCGTGCTGGGAGGGCAGGCGAACGAGGAGCTGGAAAAGCTGGAACGTGTCGCTCCGGCGCAATGATTCCGGCGCCTTGGGCTCAGCGTCGCTGGTTGTTCGCGTTCACCTTGCGCAGCTGCTTCACGAAGACTTCGCCGGTGTGTGAGATGAAGATGATCTTGCGTCCGGTGAGCCCGCCCACGTTGCTGGCGGTGATGCGCAGGGGATAGCCGGCCAGGGTCTCGAAGGCCACCTGCACGTTGCGGGGGCCGATGGACAATTCGTGCTGGAACAGGGCATTGGCACCGCCGAAGATCTTGCACTCCACGTCCTGTTGCTTGATGCCCAGGGCAAAGAGCCTGCGGCACACAACCTCGATTGCGGTATCCACGTAGCGGTAGGGCGAGTCTCCGGGCAGGGAGCGTTCGTAGTCGGCGCGCCGGGGCATGAGGGCGTGGAAGATGCCCCCCACCTGATAGCGGGGCGAAAAGAAGGTCACGGACACGCAGGAGCCGAGCACGGTCTGCACGGCGGTGGGCTCGGTGAAGACGCCCCCCTCCCCCACCATGATGAACTGCGTTTCGATGCCGGGAAAGCGCTCGATAACCGGGTTCATGCTTCCTGCTCTTCCAGCCCTTCCGCCAGGGGGTTGGGGATCAGGTCCAGATTGCGCAGGGTCTCCACCAGCACCTCGTCCTCGAACGGCTTGGTGAGGTAGGCGTGGGCCCCTTCCTCGAACTGGGCCTGCATCATGTTCTTGGGGTCGTCCAGGCTGGAGAGCATGATGATCTTGGCGCGCTTTTCCGGGGGCACGCCGAACTGCTGTTGCAGCTGCCCCATGCCCCGCAGGGCGGCGTGGCCGTCCAGCACGGGCATGAGGATGTCCAGGACCACCACATCGAAGGGCTGCCCCTGACGCAGGGCGGCGCCGAACAGGGCCAGGGCCTGCTCACCGTCCTCGGCCTGGCTGCACTGGGCGTACTGGGCAAGGCACAGTTCGATGATGTAGCGCTGATACTTGCTGTCGTCCACAATGAGGGCGTTGAGCATGGGGTCGACACTCTCCTCCGACTGCAGTTCAGGACTTTTTGCAGCAAGGCGAAAGTACTGGCACTGCGGTCCGGGCTTGTTGCATCATGCGGCTTCACCACGCCACCAAGAGGGACTCGGGACTCTGGCATGGTCCATACTGCGGGTCCTAGCAAAACCCGGCGGGGTTGTCATGGGAAAATCCCTGGGCCCAGAGGCCCCGGTTGCCAGGAGGGCGGGCTTTGGGCTAGGATGCCCAACGCTCGAGTGAACCGCCGTGTCGCAGTACTGTTTGTCCGGGGGGGCGCAAGACGGTCACCTGCAAAGGTTCCCAAGGAGTTGAGGAATGCCGACAATTTTGATCGCCGATGATTCCATGTTCCAGCGCTTCATGCACACCAAGACGGCCAAGGGGCTGGGGCTGGAGGTCATGGAAGCCAAGGACGGCAGGGAGTGCCTCGAGCTCTTGCGCTCGGCCCGCCCCGATCTGCTGCTCCTGGACCTGAACATGCCCGGCCTCTCCGGCATGGAGGTGCTGCAGGCCCTGAAACAGGAGGCCATCCCGGTGCAGGTCCTGGTGATCACCGCCGACATCCAGGACACCACCCGCAAGCGCTGCATCGAGCTGGGCGTGTCCGGATTCGTCACCAAGCCGGTGGACGAGGAACAGCTCAAGGCCCAGCTCGCGGCCCTGGCAGGCTGAGTCGCAGAACCTCCTTGCGGGAGCGCCCCCCATCATGCACATCTCCCCTTACCAGCTCGACGTCCTGCAGGAGCTGATCAACATCGGCGTGGGCAAGGCCGCGGGCATGCTCAACCGCATGGTGGACACCCACATCACCCTGCAGGTGCCGGAACTGCGGCTGCTGACCGCCGAGGATCTGGTGGCCCATTACGCCTCGCGCAAGCATGACGCCTTTGCCGCGGTGAAGTTGTCCTTCAGCGGCGAGTTCTCAGGCACCAGCGCCCTGCTCTTTCCGCCGGACAGCGCCGCCAAGCTCGTGTCCGTGATCATCGGCCAGGAGGAGCTGCCCCTGGACATGGACTCCCTGCGCATCGGCACCCTGCAGGAGGTGGGCAACATCGTGCTCAACGGGGTCATGGGCTCCCTGGGCAACATCCTGCAGGAGCACATCCTCTACGCCCCCCTGGACTATTTCGAGGGGGATTTCGCAAGCTTCCTCCACGATGCCGACGGCGAAACCAGCACCGTGCTTCTGGCGCGCACCAGCTTCAATCTCGAAGCGCACTCCATCGGCGGCGACATCATCATCCTCTTCCAGCTCGGTTCCTTCGCCTCGCTCATCCAGGCCCTCAACCGCATCGCCCCTCCGGAGGGAGACGGTCGTTCATGACCCCCCCCTCGGCACCTTTCTGGATTAGCCCATGAAGCTCGACGACAAGGTCCGGGAAATTTTTGTCGAGAGCTCCCTGGAGCAGCTCAGGAACGTGGAGACCCGGATCCTGGACCTGGAGCACGCCCAGGGCGAGGAACGCCAGGAGCAAATCACCCGCATCTTCCGCGCCGCCCACTCCATCAAGGGCGATGCGGGTTCCATGGGGCTGGAGCACCTGTCCCGCTACGCCCACAGCATCGAGAACGCGCTGCAACTGGTGCGCGAGAACCTGTTGCCGGTGTCCGAGACCATCATCGACGAACTGCTCCACGGCTTCGACCGCCTGCGCAGCCTGATCGGCTCGCCGGACCTGGGTGCCGACGCCTCCCTGGAGCCCGATTTCCGCCGCCTGGAGGCCCTGCTGGCCTCGGTGCCACAAGAGGAAGCTGTCCCTCTGTCCGAGTCCGAGGTCCCCCCCCCCACGGGGCAGCCTTCTGGCACAGCGGTCGCCCTTCCCCTCGCACCACGTGAAGAGGCGCCTGCCGAGGGGGAAGCCGAACCCCAGGCTCCCCGCTTCAATGCCGACAAGCTGGCCCTGGACGACAAGATCACCCGGGTGACCATTCCCGCCGAGCAGCTGGACATCCTGGTGGACCGCGTGGGCGAACTGGCCATTGCCCAATCCCGGCTGGGGCGCCTGGCCCGCTCGGAGCGCGACTCCAAGTTCCTGCCCGTGGCCGAGGAGATCGAGGCCCTCTGCAGCCTGCTGCGCGACCAGGTCCTGGGGCTGCGCCTCCTGCCCCTGCAAGTCAGCTTCGCCAAGTACCGGCGGCTGGTGCGCGACCTGTGCAGCGACTTGGGCAAGAAGGCCGAGTTCATCATGACGGGCGAGAACACCGAGCTGGACAAGAAGCTCATCGAGGAGCTGAACACCCCGCTCATCCACCTCCTGCGCAACGCCGTGGACCACGGCATCGAGCCGCCGCACATGCGCGAGTATCTGGGCAAACCGGCCCAGGGCACCATCGAGCTCTCGGCCTGTCAGCTCGGCGGCGAGGTGCTCATCGAGATCAGGGACGACGGCAAGGGCATCGAGGCCCAGCGCCTGCGTCAGCTGGCCGTGAACGCGGGGCGCCTGCCCCCGGACAAGGAGCTCTCCGACAAGGAGCTCCTGGACCTGATCTTCCTGCCCGGCCTCACCACGGCCGAGAAGGTGGGCGAGGTCTCGGGACGCGGGGTGGGCATGGACGCGGTCAAGGCCAGCATCCAGAGCCTGCGCGGCAAGATCGAAGTCCAGTCCGCCCCCGGCAAGGGGACGACCTTCCGCCTCCAACTGCCCGTGTCCATGGCCATCATCGACTGTCTGCGGGTGGCCGTGGCCGGGAGCGACTACTTCATGCACCTGGACTACGTGGAGGAATGCCTGGAGCTGCCCCAGAGTGTGGCCCAGCGGGCCAGGGCCGGCCGCAGTCTGGCCCTGCGCGGAGAGCACCTGCCCCTGGTCTGCCTGCGCGATTTCTTCCGCCTGGACAGCCCGCCCCCTCCGGCCTTGCACGTGGTGGTGGTGCGCACCAACCAGGGGCGCTGCGGCGTGGTGGTGGATCACGTGGTGGGGCAACACCAGGCCGTGCTGCGCCAGCTGGGCCCGGCCGTGGGCAAGGTGGACGGCATCCTGGGCGCCACGGTCACCGAGCACGGGCACATGGGGCTGATCCTCGACATGCCCAGCCTGGCCCAGGCCGCCCTGCTGGAAGAACAACAGCGCTGGTGACCTCCCTGCCGGGCACCGGAAAAAGGTGCCGGGCACACCCTTTGCATATTATCCGAAATTCCGCGGCCTTCCCCTGCCGCCCACCGGTCCCCAGCTCGGCCCGCAGCCGACGAAAGGAGCGCTCATGGCCTTGATTCCCTACCGCTACGGCTATCCGGGTCTGAACAACGAGCTGTCCCTCCTCCCGCTTGATGAAGTGCTGACGCACCTCAAGAACTATCTGGGCAACTTCCTGCTGGACGGGGTGGTGACGGCCGTCTACTGGCACCGCCTGGCCGATGACAAGGCGCTCCAGACCCATGCCCAGGGCATGGCCGCCTTGCGTTATCTTTCCCGCAAGTTCCTGCAGCTGCGCCCCCTGGATTTGAACACGGTGCAGATCAATCTCCAGCTCGCGCCCAACCCGGAGCTGCGGGCCTATGAAGTCCTGCTGCGCAAGGTGGCACCGGAGCCCGCCCTCATGCAGCGCCTGGACAAGCTCCTGGAGGCGCACCGCCTCGATGCGGCCCGGGGGCTGTTGCTGGACCTCCTGACCGCCAAGCCCGGCATGCTCTGGCTGGCCGATCAGCTGCTGCAACTGGACGATCTGGCGGACAGGGCCGAACCGGAGTGGCTGGACCGTTTCCAGTGCCCGCCCCCTCTGTTGGGCTTGTGGCAGGCGCGGCTCTGCAATTTTTACGCTCGCGCCCAGCAATGGGGCGCGGCCGTGGCGTGCTGGTCAGCGGTGCCCGAACAGTGGCGCACCGAGACGCTCTGCAATCTGGCGGCGGAAGCGCACTACCGGGTGGGGCAGCAGGCGCGGGCCCAAGAACTTTTCGCCTTGTCCCTGGCCAAGGACCCGCTGCAGGCGCCGGTGCGCCATCGCCTGGCCGCCCTGCAATACCCCCTGGTGCCCGACCGCGGCCTGCCGGAGCGCCGCAGGACGGCCATTCACCTCTACAGCTGGAACAAGGCGGAGCTCCTGGCCGAGACCCTGGCCTCCCTGGCCCGGACCCACATCGGCCAGGCCCGGATCCAGGTGTTGCTCAACGGCTGCAGCGACGGCTCCCGGGAGCTGGTCCAGGGCTTTCAGGACGGCGCCCTGGCCGGTCGCCTGGAGTGCATCGAACTGCCCGTGAACGTGGGCGCTCCGGCCGCGCGCAACTGGCTGGCCGCCCACCCGGCCTCCCGGGAGTCGGACTACGTGGCCTACCTGGACGACGACGTGGAGCTGCCCGAGGACTGGCTCTGCGCCCTCCTGACGCGGCTGGAGCAGCACCCCGAGGCCGGGGTGGTGGGCTGCAAGATACTGACCCCGGGCGAACCCCCGACCCTGCAGTACCTCTTTCGCAACCTGGCCGTGGTGCGCGACGACGTGTTCCGCCTGAGCCTGGACACACCCAACGACCGCAAGGACACCCACCTTTACGACTTCACGCGCCTGACCCACAACGTCATGGGCTGCTGCCACGTGTTCCGACGCGAGGCCCTGGCTGCCTGCCCCACCTTCGATCTGCGCTACTCCCCCTCGCAGATGGACGACATCGCCCACGATTTCGAGCTGCTGCTCCACGGTTTCCAGGTGCTCTACTGCGGCGAGGTGGCCTGCCTGCACAAGCAGAAAACCGGCGGCACGGCCATGAAAGGCTCGGACATCATTCAATGGGGCAACGTCATGGGCAACGACGTCAAGTTCTTCCACCGCTACTACGCCCAGCGCGAGACCCTGCGGACTTTCCGCAACGACACGAGCTTCCTCTTTCCCTGAGTAGGGGGCGGGAGCGCCCCCAACCAGCGGACCGTGCGAAAATGGTTGCATACCCCTGTTGTTGGACAACACCGGCGCCCCTGGGGTAGAGAGCTTTTTTTGACGCCAATTTCCGGTCCGGAGAGAATCCCATGCGTGTGACGAAATCTTCAGTCTGTCTGCTCTGTTGCGTACTGTTCCTGGGGCTGCTGCCGGTGTTCACGGCCTGCGGGGCCGAGGAGCAGAACGCCAGCTCCTCCGCGCCTCAGGAGGCCAAGGAAGAAGCCAAGCCCCAGGCCGCCCAGCCCCAGGGTCCGCCTCCGGTCCCGGTGGTGGTCGCCCAGGCCCGCAGCGGGCTGGTGCACCCCCAGTATCAATACATCGGCAGCGTCTACTTCCCGGAAGTGGCCTCCGTGGCCGCCGAGGTGGCCGGTCGGGTGGAGTCCTACTCTTTCGAGGAGGGGCAGACCGTCAGCGCCGGCCAGGAGCTCCTGGACCTGAACACCGACCTGGTGGAAAAGGACCTGGAGGTGGCGCTCTTCGAGCACAAGAACCTCTTCACCAGCCTGGAGCAGGCGCGCAAGGAGCTGGCGCGCATGCTGGACCTCTACAAGCGCAAGACCGTGTCCGAACAGGACTACGACCAGGCCTTCTTCCTGGTGGCCGGGCTGGAGAACCGCGTCACGGCCCTGGAGGCCAAGGTGGCGCGGCTGCGCATGGAGCTGGTCAAGTCCTCAACCCGGGCCCCCTTCGACGGCGTGGTGCTGGAGCGCAAGGTGAACCGCGGCGAGTGGGTCAGCCCCGGGACCATCGTGGCGGTGATCGCCCGCAACGACGTGGTGGACGTGCTGGTGCACGTCCCGGAAAAGGTACTGGAGTTCCTGACCGTGGGGCAGCCCATGCCCGTGGAGACCGGGAACCGCACCCTGGATGGCGCCGTCTCGGCCGTGATTCCCCGGGGCGACGTGGCCACCCGGACCTTTCCGGTGAAGATCAGCGCCCCCAATCCGGGCGGGCTGGCCCAGGGCATGGAGGCCCGGGTGCGCATGCCCGTGGCCGCGGAGCTGGAAGCCACGCTGGTGCCCCGCGACGCCGTGCTGCCCAGCATGGGGCAGAACACCGTCTGGGCCGTGTTCGACGGCCGGGCCGTGGGCATCCCGGTGGAAGTCACGGCCTACGCCGGGAGCGAGGCCGCCGTGCGCTCCCTGAACCCGGAAATGCCCCTCAAGCCGGGCATGCAGGTGGTGACCAAGGGCAACGAACGCCTGCGGCCGGGGCAGAACGTCCAGGCCACCCTGGCCGAGAACGGGGCGCAGCAGGCCGCGTCGCAGCAGCCCAAAGCCGAGTGACGCCATGGATCCCATTCGTTTCAGCATCCTGAATCCGGTCCCGGTCCTGGTGGGGGTCATCCTGCTGCTGCTCTTCGGCGTCATCGGGCTCATGCAGCTGCCCTATCAGCTCAGTCCCGACGTCACGGAGCCGGAAATCTCCGTCACCACCACCTGGCTGGGCGCCACGCCCTACGAGGTGGAGCGCGAGATCATCGAGAAACAGGAAGAGGTGCTCAAGGGCATTCCCGGGCTCCTGACCCTGGAGAGCGAATCCTTCACGGGCTACGCCTCCGTGACCCTCAAGTTCAAGATCGGCACGGACGTGGACAACGCCTTGCTGCGGGTGTCCAACAAGCTC
>CAZNSV010000075.1:0-10802 GCA_964575775.1 uncultured Desulfovibrionaceae bacterium | reverse complement strand
CTGCCTTCCCCGTCGCTACCTTCTCCGCCGCATCGCTGCCCCTGCGGGCTCTGGCCTTGCAGTCCGCCTGCTGCTATAGGGGGCGCATGCCGACCCACACCCGCGCCCGTCTCGTTGTCCTGGGGCTGGACGGCCTGCCCCTGGACCTGGCGCAGCAGCTCGTTTCCCGTCATCCGGACCGCTTTCCCCATCTGGGGCGCCTGACGCCCCTGGCCACCACCGTGCGCGCCGAGCTGCCCGAAGTCTCGCCCGTGAACTGGAGCTCCTTCGCCACGGCCGCAGCGCCCGAGGTCCACGGCGTCACGGGGTTCACCACCCTGGACCCCGCGCGCTACACCATTGCCGTGGCGGACAGCACCTGGTTGCGCGTGCCCACCATCTTCCACCGTCTCGGGGAGCGGGGTCTGGTCTCGCGCATCGTGAACCTGCCCAACATGTACCCGGTGCGCCCCTTGAAGGGAATGTGCATTGCCGGATTCGTGGCCCCGGAGCCGGAGCGGGCGTTCTTCCCGCCCTTTCTCGGCGCCCGGTTGCGCGGCGCGGGCTACCGCCTCGAAGCCGACACCGTGCGTGGCAAGGACGACCCGGACTTCCTCCTGGCCGAGCTGCGTGCCACCCTGGCCTCGCGCCGCCTGGCCCTGGAGCTGCTCTGGCCGGACCTGGCCTGGGACCTCTTCGTCCTGGTGCTCACGGAAACGGACCGGCTCTTTCATTTCCACTATCCGGCCCTGCTGGACCCGGACGCCCCCTTGCATGGCGCCTGTCTGGACCTTCTGGTGGCCTGGGACGGCCTGATCGGCGAGCTGCTGCAGCGCTACGACGCCCTGCCCGAGCCCAAGCGGCTGCTGGTCACGGCGGATCACGGCTTCGCCCCCCTGGAGCTGGAGGCGGACTGCAACGCCTGGCTCCAGGCCCAGGGTTGGTTGCAGTTGGCGCCCCCGCCCCTTGGGGGGCGCGACGAGCTGGACGCCACGGGCATCCTGCCCCAGAGCCGGGCCTTTGCACTGGACCCGGGGCGCATCTTCCTGCACGATGGGCGTTTCGCCAGGGGGCAGGTCACCCCCCGGGAGCGGCCCGAGCTCCTGGAGCGGTTGCGCAGCGCGTTTCTGCACTGGCAGTATCAGGGGCGCCCCGTGCTGGAAGAGGTGCTGCCCCTGGCCGGGGCCTATCCCGAGGCGGACGGACAGCTGCTGCTGCCGGATCTGCTTTGCCTCCCGGCGCCGGGCTTCGACCTCAAGGCCAAGTTCAACCGCCGTGAGGTCTTCGGGTTCCACGGCCGACGCGGCACCCACCGGGCGGAAGGGGCCTTCTTCCTCGACAGCGCCGGGGCGCGCCCCCAGCGGTTACGGGACGTGGGGCGGTTGGTGATGGAGTATTTTTGAGAATGAGGGTTACCGGGGGGAAACCTTAGCCCTGCTGCCGCCATCCCTAGAGCGACAAACGACTTCGCTCAAGGGCTGCCGCTCTGAAGAAAGGTTTCCCCCCGGGCCACCCTTCCCAAGACTTTGACTTGTTATTGGCAAGTGCCGGAGTGGTTATAGTTGTCGGGGCAGCTTGTTCAGCGGATCAACCACGAATGTTTGCGCGGGATTTTTCAACAAAATGAGTGCTTAGTACTATCATGTCCATACGTTACGAGCAGGAACTGAACCCCGCGCAGTGGGAGGCCGTGCGCAGCATCGACGGCCCCCTGCTGGTCATTGCCGGGGCCGGCAGCGGCAAAACCCGGACCATTGTCTATCGGTTGGCCTATCTGGTGCAGAACGGCGTGCCCCCGGAAGCCATCCTGCTCCTGACCTTCACCCGCAAGGCCTCCCAGGAGATGCTCATGCGCGCCGGGCGGCTCCTGGAGCGCGAGGGCGGGGACCTGGGGGCCTTTGCGGGCAGCCTGGCCAACGTGCGCGGCGGCACCTTCCACTCCTTTGCCTACCGCTTGCTGCGCCGCACCCCGCCCCCGGGCTATACCAGCGATTTCACCATCATGGACCGGCCGGACGCGGAAGGGGTCCTGCGCGAGGTCAAGGCCGAGCTGGGGCTGGGCAAGGGCGACCGCAGCTATCCCAAGATCGCCACGGTGTTGGAGGCCCTGGGCAAGGCGCGCAACAAGGAGCTCGAGGTCTCGGAGGTCCTGGCCCGGGAGAGTTTTCACCTCAGCACCTACACCGAGGATTTCCTCAAGCTCGAGCAGGGCTACCGCGAGTACAAGCGCCGGCACCAGCTCGTGGACTACGACGACCTGCTCTTCTGTCTCGAGGAGCTGCTGCTCCAGGACGAGGCCGTGCGGGACTACTACCGGGGGCTCTTCCAGCACATCATGATCGACGAATACCAGGACACCAACCTGGTGCAGGCGCGTTTGGTGCGGCTGCTCTGCCCCCAGGGGGAGCGCGTCATGGCCGTGGGCGACGACGCCCAGTCCATCTACGCCTTTCGCGGCGCCAATGTGCGCAACATCCTGGATTTCCCCAAGCTCTATGCAGGGGCCAAGGTGGTGAAGCTGGAGCAGAACTACCGCTCCGTGCAGCCCATCCTGGACCTGACCAACGAGATTCTGGCCGGGGCCACGGCCCAGTTCAAGAAGAGCCTCTATTCCGAGCGCCGCGACGGCCCGCGTCCGGAGCTGCTGCGCCCCTTGTCCGATCGCTCCCAGGCCACCCTGGTGCTGGACAAGCTCCTGGAGCTGCTGCGGCACTATCCGCCGGGCGAGGTGGCCGTGCTCTTCCGGGCCGGGTACCAGTCCTACCACGTGGAGACGCAGCTGGCGCGCCTGGGCATCGCCTACCGCAAGTACGGGGGGCTGCGTTTCTCCGAGGCCGCCCACGTGAAGGACGTGCTGGCCTACCTGCGCTGCGTGCGCAACCCCGGCGACCGCGTGGCCTGGCAGCGGCTGGCGGGCTTCGTCAAGGGAGTGGGGCAGAAGACGGCCCTGAAAATCCACGACGCCCTGCTCTCCGGCGACCAGAAGACCCTGGCCGCGCAGCTCAAGCGCTACCCGGAGCTGCAGGCGCTGCTGGACTTTCTGCACGGGCTGCGCGCCCCTGGCCTCAAACCGGCGGCGTTGCTGGAGCGGGTTCTGGAGTTCAACCGCCCCTATTTGCATGCCCAGTACCCGGACGACTACCCGCGTCGGGAAAAGGGGCTGGAGGAGCTGGCGCAGATCGCGGCCACCTACGCGGACCTGGACCAGCTGCTGGGCGACCTGAGCCTGGAGCAGCCCGAGCAGCGGGAGGAGGGCGAGGCCCTGACCCTCTCCACCATCCACCAGGCCAAGGGGTTGGAGTGGCAGGCCGTGCTGGTCATCGACCTGGTGGAGGAGCGCTTTCCCTCGCGCCACGCCATGAACAGCGTGGAGGACTACGAGGAGGAGCGGCGGCTGCTGTACGTGGCCTGCACGCGGGCCAAGGATTATCTGGGGCTGTTCGCCCCCAAAATGTTGTACAAGCGGGGGCAGGAGTACGCGGAACCGGCGCAGGTCAGCCCCTTTCTGCGCGAGGTGGGCAGCGCGCTGGTGGAGGAACTGCACGAGAGCCACGTGGGGGGGCTGCGCCGTGGCGGTGCCGTGCCCGAGGCGTTGCAGAACCTGCGCGGCCGGGCCTATGCCGGGTCTGGACTCAGTGGGTCTGGGCTCGGTGGGACGGGGCCGGGCGGGACGGGGCCAGGCGGGTATTCGGCCGAGCGTTCAGGCCCGGGTGGAACGGGCTACGGCGGCGCGGGGCCGGGTGGGATGGATTACCCCGAGGGTGGGCACGTGGGTGCCGGACCCGGCGGGGGGCGGGAAACGTCCCCGGCCTTTGCCGCTGCCGTGCCCACCCGGCCGGAGGAACTGCCCCACTGCCGCCACAAGATCTTCGGCCGGGGGAAGATCGTGGCCAAAGTCCCGCCCAACAAGTACCGGGTGAACTTCCCGGGCTTCGGCCTCAAGGTGATTGTTGAGGATTACCTTGAGCTGGAGGGGTGAGGGGGCATGTTGTATAGTAGTCACGAGCCATCATAAAATTGATCTTGTAAAGTGGTTGGATGCCGATGGTCATGCGTCGCATGGCGACTTAGCGCATGAGTTTGTGGTTAGTGTTACTCATCGCGGTGAAGGACTGCAACGCACTGGCCACAAATGCTAATGCCATTGTTTTCTTCTTCAGCCACAAGCTCTCTTATTTTATTGAGGGAGTGAAAGTTGATCGGCTTGCGTCTGCAGCTGGCATTTCCGCAAAGGCATGTAGGATACTCTCTGGTTTCGTGCTGAGTATTGCAGTCCTTTTTTTTGACTATGTGTTTATTGTGGGGGTTTCTTGCGTCGGTGTGTTCGGCAGGGACAAGAGCATAGCACTCTTTTAACATAGCCTGTCCTTTTTGTGTGATCATAGCTTCTCCTTTTTTATTAAAGATATATGTCGGCAGTATTAAGATCAAGTAAAATAAATTTTATTCTCTGATAAGTTGGCCAGTCAATTGCTTCAAAAATAAAAACACTCAATAGCTACTATTCTATTTAGTGGGTTGGGCACTGGACTTCGCTTGCAGCCTCGGACTTGTCGGCGAAGAACGAAGGTGCAGCTGTGGGGCAGGTTGTGCATTTGACGAGCTTTCAATTAGAGCGTTCGACTCCTAGCTGTAAGTGCATAATAAAAAAATGTAATCTTGTATTGTGGTCCCCTGCTTATATGGTCGCCTTGAGATGCTGACGCCGTCGGTCAAATTGTGTGATTCCTACTTCAGAGTTACCATGTGCTCCCTCAGTCGTGACACCTCAGTTGACGCCAGCTGCACTTTGCCGTAACGTGCCCCATCCTTTGAGGCCCATTCTACGCCAACCACCTATCACGCTTGCAGGAATTCCAGATGGAAACAATCCGTACCTTGCCCGGTGACGATATCCGCCAGATCATGTGGCGCTTCAGCGACCGCTTCGATCTGCAAATGGCTGTTCAGTCCGCCCGCAGTGTGGCCAGGGGGCTCGTGGCCCGTTTGGTGGCCGACGGCGCCCGCAACGCACACGAGTGGACCGAGGCCAAGGCCCAGCTGCTCGACGCCTTCGACGCTTCGGGCCTCACCGCCATTTTCATGGAACCCGAGCACGGTGGATTCATCGCTGGCCCCAAGAACCTGGCCCTGGCCCTGGTGGCCTATGAGCTGGCCTGGGTGGACGCCGGGGCCGGAACCTGCAGCATGGCCAGTTTTCTGGCGCTGTCGCCCATTCACGAGCGCGGCACTCCCGAGCAGAAGGCGCTCTATCTGCATGCGGCCACGCCCCCGCAGCCCGGCGAGGACCGCAGGGCCCTGCGCGGCGCCTTCGCCCTCACCGAGCCCATCCCCTATGTGGGTGTCGATACCGGCGTGCTGGTGGGCAAGATCAGCGTCAAGGAAATGAACGAGGGGCAGGAGCCCCTGCTGCACGTGGACAAGCGCGGCCGCTTCATCACCAACATGCCCTTCGCCGACTTCGTCGTTGCGGCCGTGGACACCGCCGACCCGCGCATCAAGACCTCCTGCATGGTCATTCTCGAGAAGACCGACCCCGGCACCTGGGATCCGGGCTCCAACACCCTGAAGATGGTGCACCAGCTTTCCGCCACCTCGGACCCCGTGCTCAGCCTGGACGTGCCCGCCCACCGCATCGTGGGGGGCTACACCATCCAGGACGGCGTGATCGTGCCCAATTTCAGCCACTCCGAAGTCATTGCCGCGGTCTTCAGCCACACCCGCATCACCGTGGGGCTCATGACCTCGGCCAAGCTCCTCTCCGCCATCGAGCCCATCATCCGCTACCAGCGGCAGCGGTTCCGCGGGGGCGAGGCCACCCAGCCGGGCACGCCCCGCTTCGAATTGGGGCTGCAGCAGAAGGAAGACGCCCTGCAGCGCCTGGTGGACGTCTGGGCCTTTGGCGAGGCCTCGGCCTCCCTGGGCTTCGAGGCCACCCGCGTCTTCGACCGCCTGGACCCCCTGGAGAAGGAAAAGGAGCGCCTGTTCAAGGAGCAGGGCATCCCCAAGGGGCGCAAGCAGTTCACCCAGCTGCGCGCCAAGCAGCGCGAGGCCCTGTCCCTGGTTGAGCTGGAGATGCAGCCCGAGTCCGAGCGCGACATGGTCCGCTACCAGGCCCTGGCCGCCGATCCCCTGGTGCAGTTCTGCCTGGAGGAGGCGGTGGGCAACGTGCTCTGCCCCGCGTGTAAACTGTGGAACACCGGCGCCGGTTCCAACATGATGCGCGAGGCCCTGTCCCTCATGGGCGGCTACGGCATCACCGAGGACTGCCCGGGTTTTCTGGGACACAAGTGGTTCGACACCCAGCTGGAGGCCATCTACGAGGGGCCCGAGGCCGTGCAGCGCCGCCAGATCAGCGCCACGGCCACCAACGAGGTTTTTCTGGCCCGGATGCGGCAGTGGAGCCAGGAGCTGCAGGCGGCCGCAGCCAAGGCCCCGGGTTCCGGCGCCTGCACCCTGGGCTGCGCCATGGAGCTCTGGCTGGCGACCTACGACTACCTGCAGGGCGCTCGGGACCCCGAGGGGCGCCCCTTGTACCATGGCAAGCGCCACGGCGTGACCTTCCCCATGGCCGACGCCCTGAGCTGGCTGCTGGGCGCCTACTGCCTGTACCAGGACGTGCGCGTGCTGGAGGAGCAGGGCCCCCTGAATCCGGTCACCGCCGAAGGTCTGGTCGGTTCCCTGGCCTTCTACAACGATCTCTTCGCGGTGCAGGCCGCCCGCTCCGCGGGTGAGGCCGTGCGCATCTGCACCGAGCTCTACTACGGCTATCGCGGCCACGACCACTGCCTGGGCGGCTGCTGCAGCACACCCGGTGCAGCGGACGATGGCGCCTACCAGGCCCTGAAGCTCCGGGTGGAGCGCTGCCTGGCCGGCGCCCGCCTGGCCAAGGACCGCGCGGCCCAGGCCCTGACCGGGATCATGATCCCCGAGGCCCTGGACTACCCCCTCTAGGAGGGGCACTGCCGATCTGCAACCCGCCCCCCAATCCAAGGGGGCGGAATCACTGGCACGCAATCACCGCGCCCGGGGCCGAGGAGGTCTCGGGCGCGCCGCACAAGGAGGGGCCAGGATCATGACCCAAATCGACCGCATGAGCATGGACGTGGATCTCGTCTGCGTGGGCTTCGGCCCGGCCATGGGCGGCTTTCTGACCACCCTGTCCAAGGCCCTGGGCGAGCTCAAGCCGGACGGCACGCCGCTCTTGGAGAGCACGGTCATGCCGGGAATGCCCCTGCAGGTACTCTGCTACGAACGCGCCGACGACATCGGGTTCGGGGTCTCGGGCATCGTGACCAGGGGGCGGGCCATCCGCGCCAGCTTTCCGGGCTTCGACCCCAAGGACCTGCCCCTGGCCGCGCCGGTGAGCGCGGAGAAGGTGGTCTATCTGCTGGACCCCCACGGCGCCAGCCGCCGGCCCAAGGCGCTGGAGCTCAAGGACGCGGCCCTGCGCCGCATCGCCCGCACGAGCCTGGCCGGGAAGCTGCGCGCCAGGCTGGGCGATGCCCTGGGCGACAGGTTCCTGGTGCGCAACGAGGCCGTGGAGCTGCCCTACATCCCGCCCTTCCTGCAGAAGCACGACGGGTTCGTGCTCTCCATGGGGCAGTTCATGCAATGGGTGGGGCAGCAGATCATGGCCGACGCCCAGGTGCAGATCTGGCCCGCCACGCCCGTGGCCGAGCCGCTGATCAAGGACCGGGCCGTGCTGGGCGTGCGCCTGGCGGACCAGGGCGTGGACAAGGACGGCAACCCGGACGCGGGCTTCATGCCCGGCATGGACATCAAGGCCCGGCTCACCGTGGTGGGCGACGGCCCCGTGGGCGCGGTGGGGCAGGCCATCGACCAGCATTTCGGACTGCCCTCGGGCAACCACCAGCGCGAGTGGGCCGTGGGCATGAAGATGGTGGTGGAGCTGCCCGAGTCCTGCACCCTGGAGCCTGGCACCGTGCTGCACACCCTGGGCTATCCCGAGCCCGGCATCTTCGGCTTTCTCTACGTCTACCCCGACCGCTCGGCCTCCCTGGGCATCTTCGTGCCCTCCTGGTTCGACTGCCCCGTGCGCACGGCCTACACCTATCTGCAGCACTGGATGCAGCACCCCTATCTCTGGCAGAACCTCCAAGGGGGGCGCATGCGCTCCTGGGGCGCCAAGAGCCTGCAGGAGTCCGGCCGCCGGGGCGAGCCCTTCCTGGTGGGCAACGGCTACGCGCGCATCGGCGAGGGCTCCGGCACCACCAACGTGCTCACGGGCTCGGGCGTGGACGAGGCCTGGGCCTCGGGCGTGCTGCTGGGCGAGGCCGTGGTGGAGCTGCTCAGGGCCGGGCGCGAGCTGAGCGAGGCCAACCTCCAGCAGGCCTACGTGCAGCGCCGCCGCAGCCACTGGCTGGACCGGGAGTCCCAGGAGGCGGAACGCGCCCGGGACGGCTTCACCAAGGGGCTGCCCCAGGGGTTCCTGGGCATGGCCCTGGCGGGCTTGAGCAAGGGGCGTTTGGCCTGGCCCGGGGAGCACAAGCGCCCCTGGGAGCGGCTGCCCAGCATCGAAAAGTATTACGAAGGCATCCTGACCGTGGGGGAGATCGAGCGCATCCGGCAGGAGTGTCGGGAAAAGGGCGCGCCCCTGCACGAGGCGCTGATGCGCCGGGCCGGGTGGCCGGAGATCGTGTACGACGGGCAGCTGCTGGTCTCGCACCAGGACGCGCTGCTCATGGGCGGCAAGGTGCAGGCGCCCCATGGCTATGCGGACCACGTGCGCTTCCGGTCGCCGCAGGTGTGCCAGGCGTGTCGGGAACAGATCTGCATCGAATGCTGCTCGGGGCAGGCCATCACCACCAATCCTGAAGGGGGCGTGCCGCTCTTTGACCGGGAAAAGTGCGTGCACTGCGGTGCCTGTCTCTGGAACTGCAGCAAGCCGGCGCCCGACGACCCGGAGCGCAGCAACGTGCGGTTCTCGGCCGGAGCCGGGGGCCTGCATTCGGCGGAGAACTGAGCCGCGAGGTTCGGGTGTGCCCGGCGGGATGAACCGAAGCGCCGCGTGTGGGAAATGCGGCGCTGGGGTGGATTTTGCCTTGCGCCCCTCTTCCATTGAGCATTCTTTACTTGTAGGTTGTCCTGCCGACAGCCCGGCCTGGCGCGGTCTTGCGACGCGGCAGGCCCACACGCCGTTCTGGTCCCGGCTGTCGCCCCTGGTTATTTCAAGTGGCTGAAACGATACAAGAGCCGAGGAGTGAAGCTATGAGTGTTTTCCACATTGTGGTCTGCGCGGGCATCGTGCCCGATCCGCTGCAGACCCTCGAGCCCGTGCAGGGGCCCCAGGGTTGGGGCCTGAAGAACGAGCTGATGCTGCCCGCCGTGCTGGACCCCTGGGCGGGGCACGCGCTGTACGAGGCCGCGCACCTGGCCCGCAACAACCCCGGCAGCAAGGTCTGGCTGGTCTCCCTGGGTCCCAAGGCCAAGCTGCAGCAGGTGATGATGTCCGTGGGGCAGAAGGCGCCCTTTGAACTGGTGGTGCTGGACGGCCCGGCCGGTGGCTTCACCGAGGCCGCCGAGACCGCCACGGCCCTGGCCAAGGGCATCGAGGCCATTGCCGGGCTCGAGCGCGACAAGCTGCTGCTCTTCGGCGGCTGGCAGTCCGCTTCCCGGGGCGCGGGCGCGGTGCTGCAGATCCTGGGCGAGCTGCTGGGCATCCAGGACCAGTTCCAGGGCGTGGACGAGCTGACGGTGCAGGCCGACGGCAGTCTGCGCATCCTCGAGCGCGTGGAGGCCGGGAGCTACCTGGTTTCCACGGTGGCCGGGGCTCCGGCGGTGCTGGGCTGGGCCACGGGCAACCTGCCCGAGCCGCCCAACAACCCCCAGGTGGGCATGGCCAACATGCGGTTGATCATGCCGGCCCTGCAGAAGGCGCAGCCCGCTCCCGTGGGGAGCCAGGGCGTGAGCTGGCTGGGCGTGGAGCTGCCCAAGCAGCGCCGCGAGACCCGGGTGGTCAAGGACACGCCCGTGGAGGCCATTGCCCAGGACATCGTGGCCTGGATCAATAGCTAGCGCATTTTCGCCTTGGAACAAGGCTCCCCCTTGAAACAATCTTCTATTGTTTCAGGAAAATGCATAAGAGCATCCAGCCATTGTCAATGGTAAGATGCTCTAACAGAGAGCAGAGGACACAGATATGGAGAAGATCCTTTTCATAGCGCATGCGGAGGCCGACGGCGGCCTGCACAAGAGCGCCCTGGAGGCCCTGAGCGCGGCCCGGCGCGTGGCCCAGGAATCCGGCGCCCCCCTGGTGGTGGGGCTTTTTGGCGAGCACACGGCCCAGGCCGCCGAGCTGCTGGGCGGCTGCGGCGCCACGGCCTTTTTTGCCGTGACCGGCCCCGACTTCGCCCAACCTCGCTACGCCACGGACGCGGCGGCGGTGGAGGCCCTGGTCAAGGCCGCGGGTGCCACGCTGGTGCTGCTGCCCGCCACCTCCCGCCTGAGCCGGGTGGCGGCCGGGGTGGCGCAACGACTTGGGGGGCGGGCCGACACCTTTGTCACGGGCCTGGACGTCAAGGATGGGGCCCTGCAGATCCAGCGTTGGTACTACCGGCAGCGCATGGTTGCCACGTTGACGCGTGAGCAGCGCCCCTGGGTGTTGCTGCTGGCCGCGGGCTGCGCCGCACCCTATGCCGAGGCCCCGGCCGGGGTGAGTGTGCAGGAAGTGGCCGTGCCCCTGACCGATGCCGCCAAGCGCACCCAGGTGCAGGGCGTGCAGACCCCGGACGCGGATCAGCAGACCATCCGCCCCGACGCGCAGCTGCTGTTCGTGGCGGGCGCGGGCTGGACCAAGAAGC
>CAZNSV010000074.1:0-10820 GCA_964575775.1 uncultured Desulfovibrionaceae bacterium | reverse complement strand
TTCCGCGCGTAGGGCCGCTCCGGCCCCGGGCTCCGGGGCCCGGGCCACGTAACCCGTGTACGCAATGGCGGGGCGGATGTCCGCCACCCGGGAGAAGGTCTGCTCCAGGGTGCAGACCGTGGGGTCGGCGTGGACGAGCAGCAGGTCGAAATGGGGGTTGAGCCGCGCCAGCACGCGGCTTTCGAAGCCCGCCTGATCCTTTTTTTCCACCAGGATGTCACGCAGGCTGCAGACCCGGCGGCAGCCCTGGCGCGCGGCCTCGGCCAGCAGCGGCAGCAGCTCGAACCCGAAGGCCCGGCGGCCGAAGGGGAAGAGCTCCACCAGCAACACCTGGGGGCGAAATGCCGCCAACAGGTCCAGGAGCCGCGCCTTGCGCTCCGCCTGGACCGTGTCCAGGTCCGCCCCCGGCGTGGTGGGGCGCAGGGCCGAGAAGTGGGGGTCCATCTCCAGACCGGGCAGGCGCTCATGGCGCACGTGCTCGGCGCCACTCAGGTCCACGGGCACCTCGGGCCCGCCGGTGACCAGCAGCACCTCGTGCCGGTGCAGGGCGCGCACCAGCTCCAGGCAGCGAAAGAGGTGCCCCATGCCGAGCACGTGCTGGCAGTAGACGAGGATGCGCATCAGCGCTCCTTGCCCTCGTGCGGACTTCCGGACCAGACCGGGGCCAGGGGGTGGGCCGGGTGCAGCAGGCGAAGACCACTCCCGTTGTGCTCGAGGAGCAGCAAGGCACCCCTGGGGGGGCGTTTGGCCGGGGCAAAGGGGTTGGGTCCGTCCGGAGTGTAGGGGCTGCCCGTGAGGTGATGGGCCAGGGCGCGCAACACGCCGTTGTGGCAGATCACCAGCACGCGGGCGCCCGGGGTCCGGTGGGCGGCCTCGTCCAGGGCGGCCAGGCTGCGGGCCAGGAGCTCCCGGCGGCTCTCGCCCTCCGGCGGGGTGAAGTCCCAGCCCTTGGCCTCGGCGGCGGCCAGCAGGGTGGAGCACTTGCGCAGCTCGCCCAGGGTCTGCCCCTCCCAGTGCCCCCAGTGCTGTTCGCGCAGCCGGGGATCCAGGCCGCAGGGCAGGGCCAGCGAGCGGTTGCAGAGCACGGCAGTCTCCCGCGCGCGCCCCAGGTCGCTGCAGAGCATGCGGTCGAAGCGCCAGGCAGCCAGGGGAGCGCCCCAGCCCAGGGCCTGGCGCTTGCCCTCCAGGGTGAGGGGCGATTCGCTCTGCCCCTGGATGCGTTTCTCGCGGTTCCAGCTGGTCTCACCATGGCGCAGCAGGGCAAAAAGCGTCCTCATGTGGGTCTCCCGCGGGTTTGGCGCGCGGCCACCAGCTCCAGGAGCCGCCGTTCCATGACGGCGTAGTTCCTGTCCAGGTCGTGCACCTCGCGCACATAGGCCGCGGCAGCCTGCCCCATCAGCTGCCGCAGCGCGTTGTCACAAGCCAGACGGCCAATGGCGTCGGCAAAGGCCGTCTCGTCGAAACTGGGTGTCACGAAGCCGCTGCGTTGGTGGGCCACCACCACCCGCCCCCCGGCGTGGTCCCAGGCCACGGCGGGCAGGCCGCAGCTCTGGGCCTCCAGCAGCACCAGCCCCACGGCCTCGTTGATGCCGGGAAAGGCGAAGAGGTCGGCGGCGCTGTAGTAGCGCGGCAGCTCCTTGCGCGGCACCAGGCCGAGAAAGCGCACCCGGCCGGGGAGCTGCGCTGCGGCCAGGGCCTCCAGGCCCGGGCGCTCCTCGCCGTCTCCGGCAATGACCAGCTGCAGGTCGGGGCAGCGCCCCTCCCGGACCAGCCGACCGCAGGCCAGGATCACCTGGCGCAGGCCCTCGGTTTTCACGCCCGGGCGGAACACGGCGGCGCTGAGTACCACGGGCGCCTCGCCCACGCCCCAGGCGGCGCGCAGCTCGGCCCGGGCCACGACATCTTGACGAAATTCTTCAGGGAACAGGCCCGGCGGCACGTAGCTCACGCGCTCGCTCCCCAGCAGCCCCTGTACGTCCGGCAGGTCCCACTGCTCCTTGACGAAGACGTGGGACGCGGCCCGCAGGGCCTTGCGGTTGAGCAGGAAGCCGGGGCGATAGCGCAGACGGCGCCCCCGCTGGGGCGCGTAGCCGGCGGAAAAGATCGCGTAACAGGTCCGCCGCGCGGCCAGGAAGGGACCCAGGATGTCCGGGGCCTTGTCGTAGGTGTGGTAGGTCAGCCAGAGGTCGGGGCGCTCGTGCTCCAGGAAACGCCGGGTCGCGCCCAGAACCCTGGCCAGCTCGGGCCAGCGGCGGGGATGCCAGTAGATGTCCCGGGTGGGAAAATGCGGCGGATGCAGGAGCTCGTGCCCCTGCCGCTGCAGGAAGTCGTGCAGGCTCCTGGCAATCATCACATCCCCGGAGGGGCGGGGATGATTCAGGGGCTTGAGGGGGGTGCAGAAGGCGATGCGCATGGCGTTTCCACCGGTCCCAGACCGTGCCGCCGGTAGATGTCGGCCAGGTCGCGGATCAGGCGCTTGTTGTCGAAAATCCGTTCCACCGTGGCGCGGGCCTCGGGAATGACCCGGGCGCGCAGGGGCGCGTCCTCCAGCATCCGCCGCAGAGCCGCGGCCAGGGCCGCTGGGCCCTCAGTCCGCAGCACCGCGTCCGGGACCAGCAGCCCGCTGCGCTCGTGCTCCACCAGCTCCGGAATGCCTGAAACGTCCGTGGCCACCACGGGCACGCCCATGGCCATGCTCTCGGCCAGCACGTTGGGGATGCCGTCGCGGTCGCCGTCCTTCGCCACCTGACAGGCCAGGACAAAGCAGTGCGCCTGCCGGAAATGCTCCAGCACGGCCTCGTGGGGAATGGCGCCGGTGAAGATCACCCGCCCCTCCAGGCCCAATTCCGCGGCCCGGGCGCGCAGGGCGTCCTTGCCGTCGCCGGAGCCCACCAGGGTCCAGGTGCAGTCCAGCCCCTGCTCCCGCAGCAGGGCCAGGGCCTCCAGGATGCGCGGCAGCCCCTTCTTCTCCACGCACCGCGCCACCGTGAGCAGCCGATACGGCGGGCGCGCCTCCATTTGGGGGCGCTCCGGGAGACTGAACAGCCCGAGGTCGATGCCGTGGTACACGCAGTGCACATCGCGGTCCGCAGGCGCCAGGGCTTGCAGGTGGCGCTGGTTGTAGCGGGTGCAGGTGACGCAAAACCGCGCCAGGCGCAGCTTCAGGCGCAAAGGCCCGGGCCGCTGGGTGTAGATGTCCTTGGCGTGGGCCGTGAAGCTGAAGCCGGTTCCGGCCATGGCCGCGGCATAGAGCGCCACGGAGCTGGGCGTGTGGGCAAAATGGGCGTGGAAATGCTCCAGCGGGGGGCCCTTGCGGGTGACGTGCAGCAGGTACCCGGCCTGCAGGAAGTGCTTGAGCCAGGTGTGCTTCTTGGGCGCCTGGGGAAAACGGCGCAGGCAAAGGGCCAGGGCCTTGGCATAGCGGCCCGGGGCACGCAGGCAGGTGCGCAGGTTGCTCCAGAGGAACGCGGGCAGGGCCGGGAGCAGGTGCTCGGGCAGATAGGTCACCTCGGCCCGGATGGCCCCCACCGAGGCATGGCGCATGCGCTCCCTGGGGGGGCGCATGGAAATGATGTGGATGCGGAAGCCTTCCTCTTCCAGGAGCCTGATCTCGTTGGAAATGAAGGTCTCGGACAGGCGGGGATAGCCCTTGAGGACCATGCCCAACAGCGGCGCCTTGGCGGCGCCGGGGGCTGCGTGCCCGCCCCCTGAGTGGGTCACCGGTCTTCTCTGCGGAAGGCTCCCAGCCGCGAACGCATGACTTCGAGCCCGGTCATGGGGAAACACTGCACCGAATTCCTGAGGTCCTGCGAATCCTCCAGCAGCTGGTGGATCTTGTGGTGCAGGGCCTGGGGGCTGAGCTCGTTCCAGGGCAGGAAATCCGCCAGGCCGCGCTCCTTGAGGATTTCGGCGCGGATGCGCTGCTCCAGACGCGGGTTCTCCCTGGGGATGATGAGCGAAGGCTTTTTCAGGGACAGGATTTCGCAGACCGTGTTGTAACCGCCCATGCTGATGATCAGGTCCGCTTCGGCCAGCTTGCGCTCGATCTTCTTGATGAAGGAGACCAGGGGCACGTTGCGCGCCCGGGCCCGCTCCATGAGCTCGTCCAGCTGGTCCCTCGGGATGAAGGGGCCGGTGATCATCAGGGAGCGGAACGGGGAGGACCCGTTCTGCTCCAGCATGCTCAGGTAGTTGTCCAGCACCGGGTAGCCGTCGCCCCCGCCGCCGGTGGTCACCACCACCAGCTTCTTGCGGCCCTTGCCCTTGTCGAAATACTTCTGAGGCGGCACGGGGCGCGGGATGTAGCCGGTGTAGACAATTTTGTCACTGAGCTTTCTGGGGATGGCGTACTGCTCCACGGGGTCGAAAAAGTCCTTGTTTCCGTAGATCCAGACCTCGGAATAGAGCTCTTCCAACACCTCGTTGAAGCGCTTGTGCTCCCACTCGCGGCGGGTGCTCTCGGGGTCGTCGAGGATGTCGCGCAGGCCCAGGACGATCCTGGTGTCCGGGCGGTGGTCCCGGAACCACTCCAGGGTGGGCTTGAGCTCGCCCTTGAGCCCGAGGGGCACCTTGTCCACGATGAAGAGCTTGGGATCGAAGGCCTTGGCCGTGGCCTCGATGATGCTCTGGCGGATGTGCAGGGCGTGGTGCGCGTCGATGTTGATGGTGTGGGGCACGTACACCGTGTTGGAGCGCTTGATCATGCCCGGCACGCGCACGAAGTCGATGCCCTCGGCGAACTGGAACCGCCCGGCAATGGGCGAACCCGTGAGGATCAGGATGTTGACCCCCCGCTCCACCAGGTGCGAGGCAATGGCCATGGTGCGCCGGATGTGCCCCAGGCCGTAGGTGTCGTGGGAGTACATCAGAATATTGTAGGTCTCGGGCATCGGGGGCACTCGGCAGGGACGGTGTTGCCTCGCACGCAAGGGACCGGGAAATTCCGACCCGCGTGCGGCAAGAAGCCTTCGTTATAGGGTTTGCCGCGCATTGTCCAGAGGCCTGGATTTGTGGCGCTGGCAGGGCGATAGGGACAGGTCCTCAAGCGGCGATGGAGCCCGCCGCGCAGGGTTGGACGCGCATGCAGAGCCGGGGCGCGGAGCCCTGGGCCGCGCAGGGGGAGTCCAGACAGGCGTAGAGTTCCTGAACCTTGGGGTCCTGGTGCCGGGCCAGGAAGGCCATGCACTCCTGCCGGGCCTGCTGGCGCTTGCCCTGAAAAGCCAGGGCCAGGGCGGTGTTCCAGAGAAAGAGCCCGTCGTCGGGGTGCAGGGCCCGGGCTCCGGCAAAGCAGTCCAGGGCGCTCTGGTGCTGCTCCTGCTCCCAGAGCAGCACCCCTGTGTTGTTGCGGGCCCCCGCGTGGCTGGGATCCAGCTGCAGGGCCTGGGCATAGGCCTCGCGGGCCTGGTCGGACTGCCCCAGAAGCCCCAGCTGCAGGCCGCGCAGAAAAGCCTGCTGCGCCGCGGTGAGCAGCACGTGGTCCACTCCCCGGCAGGGGCAGCGGGTCACGCGGCAGGGCTCGGGCTCGCGGTGCAGGGTCACGCCCTGGTGCACCGTGCCCAGCACGGTCTTTTCCCCGGCGCAGCGGAACACGGTGCCGTCGGGCTCCATGCGGATGAAGCTGCGCCCCCCTTCGCAGGGGATGCCGTAGAAATTGAAAACCATCTTGGTCCCGGCGCCGGGATGCAGAGACAAGTATTCCTTGGCGAGTTCGCCATAGGCCTCTGGGTAGTGGCGTCCGGCGAAGAGCCCCTTGAAGGGGCGCGGCCGCAGGGTGATGCCCCGGGCCGCGAAGAAGTCCCGGTCCCGGGGGAAGCGGTCCACCAGGCTCGGATGCAGCACGTAGTTCACGATCACGGTGTGCCCCGCGGACTGGAGCAGGCGCACGCTGTCCACGAAGTGCCCCACCCCATGGGTGCGCTCGCGCTCCTCGATGTGCAGGGACACGTAGAACTCGTCCACCCGGGCCGGGTCCACGTCGCGCACGAAACGGCGCACCAGGCCGGGCAGGCTCAGGTTGCTGTCGATGCTGATGCGGTGGTTGGCGGTCAGGCGGCGGCACAGGGCCACGAAGTCGGGATAGAGCAGGGGCTCGCCCCCGGTCATGCCCACCAGCCAGGACTTGCCCGTGTTGTCCAGGAAGTCCAGCAGGGCGTCGGGGTCGAGATTGTCGCGCACCGGCGGCGGCACGTGGGGATAGTAGCAGTACGCGCAGCGGTAGTTGCACTGCCGCGTCATGTTCCACATCACATAGTTCTGGCGTTCCTGCATGACCTGCTCGCGGCTGTGCTGCGGCTCCTGAAAGTGTCACCGCCCCTGCCGTTTGCCGGGGGCGGTGCCACGCATGATAGGCAGGCGTGGACAAAAATCAAGGGGGGCGCGGTACTTTTTCCCCATTGGGCGGTCCCGGGCGACAAAAAGGTGCGGGCTTGCCATCGGGCACGGTTCTGGTAGGTTCCGGCTTCCCGGCACGCGCCGCAATCCCCAACCCAGCGAGAGCCCCATGCAGTTCGAGACCTTCACCATCGCCACCCCCGAGACCCCCGCGCCCGAATCCGAGGGCTGGATCCGCTACTGGCACGGCCTGCACCAGCTGCGCAAGGTGAAGACCGACGAGAAACGCCTCCTGGACCAGGAAGAGGATCTGGTGGCCCGGCGGGCGGGCGCGCTCACCGAACGGGACGTGGAGATCCAGGTCTTCCGCAACGCCTTGGGCCTCATCGATGCGCCCCAGATCACCATGTTCGAGCTGGGCGCGGGGCGCGGGGACTGGTGCCTGGCCCTGGCCGGGGTGGTCCAGCACGGGCTGGTGCCCCTCAAGGCCACAAGCTACCGCTGCCTGGCCCTGGAGGGCGAGCCCACCCACTATGCCTGGACCGCCGAGCACTTCGCCAAGCAGGGGCTCAATGGTGTGGCCGTGCACGGCGCCGTGAGCGACCGCGACGGCACCTGCCGCTTCCGCGCCCACAAGGCCCCGGACGAGAGCTACGGCCAGGGCGTGGACGAGCAGGGCAACATCGAGGTGCCCTGCTACACCGTGGACACCCTCATGGAGCGCCACGGCTTCCAGGAACTGCAGCTCATCCACATGGACGTGCAGGGCATGGAATACGCCGCCCTGCTGGGCGCGCAGCACGCCCTCAAAGAGGGGCGCATCCACATGCTGCACATCGGCACCCACGGCGGCGACGAACTGGACGAAAAGATCATCGCCCTGCTGGGACCGGCCTGGGAAGTGCTCTTCCGGGTGCCCGCCTCGGCCGGGTTGGTGGATACACCCTTTGGCCAGGCCAACTTTCCCAAGGACGGCATCCTGCTCATGAGACGCAGAGCCTGACCGGGGCTTTCGCCGCCGGGCCGATTCTTGACGGCCGCGTCACCCGTTGTTCACCTTGACCGGCTAGGGTGATAGCCGCCTGCCGCCACGGCGGCACAACCCCAACCCTGCCAGCAGGAGCGGAACATGAAACGAATCGGCGTCATCGGCATCCCCGGCGGCTGGTCCACCCAGGAACTGGTGGCCGCTGTGCAGCGGATCACCGGCTTTTCCCTGCTCATCGACATGGCCGGGGTGCGCCTGGACCTGGACAGCGGCAAGGCCTTCTACAAGGGGCAGGACCTCACGGAGCTCGACGCCCTCATCGTCAAGAAGATCGCCCCTTCCTATACGCCGGACGCCCTGGATCGCATGGAGATGGTGCGCTTTCTCCACGGCAAGGGGCTGCCCGTGTTTTCCAACCCCGAGGCCATGCTGCGGCTCATCGATCGCCTGAGCTGCACCGCGGCCCTGCGCCTGGGCAACATCCCCATGCCCCCCACGGTGATCACCGAGGACGTGGACGAGGCCGTACAGGCCGTGGAACGCTTCGGCCGGGCCGTGTGCAAGCCCCTCTACAGCTCCAAGGCCCGGGGCATGACCGTGGTCGAGGCCGGGCCCGAGGCCCGCGAACATCTCCACGACTTCAAGGCCCAGGGCAACCGGGTGATGTACCTGCAGCAGATGGTGGAGCACGCGGGCCGCGACCTGGGCGTGAGCTTTCTCGGCGGCGAGTACCTGGCCACCTACGCCCGTCAGGGCAGCGGCGGCAGCTGGGACACCACCACCCGCAACGGGGGGCGCTACGTGGCCTGCGAGCCCGCGCCGGAGATCATCGCCCTGGCGCACCGGGCCCAGGCCCTGTTCCCGGGCATGGCCTTCACCTGCGTGGACGTGGTGGAGGCCACCGGCGCCGGGGCCATGGTCTACGAGGTTTCGGCCTTCGGCGGCTTCCGGGGGCTGCTGGAAGCCAACGGCATCGACATGGCCGAGCGCTACGTCCAGTACGTGCTGCGCCACCTGGGCTGATCCCGGCTCAGGCCTTGACCGCCCGCAGGAGGCGCTGTGCCGCGAAGGCCGGAGCCACTTCCCGCTTGGTGGGGGCCGAGGTCTCCAGGCGCGCCCTGCGAATTGCCCCACCCCGTGCATTGACCCCACAGCCACGCAAGGGTACTGCATGACCCATCTTTTCGGGCAGCGAGGAGCAACGGCATGCGCAGCGAGCAGATCATCGCGGGGGTGGACCAGGTGGCCCAGACACTGGCCACGGCCGTCACCACCGGCTTTTCCCGCCGCAAGAAGGAGCTGGCCCCCTTGCACGAACACTACGTGCGGGAGGTCTCCAGCGAGGACATGGCCCTTTCGCTGCAGACGGCGGTGCTCCTGGAACTGCTCTGCGAGGTCCTGCAGCCGCGCCGGGCCCTGGACCTGGGCAGTGGGTTTTCTTCCTTTATCCTGCGCCGGGCCGGGCAGCGCCTGGGCTTTCCCCAGGAGGTCCTGTCCCTGGACACGGACCCGGCCTGGCTGGAGCGCAGCCGCGCCTACGTCCGGGAGCAGGGGCTGAGCGACACGGGCTTCGGGCTTTGGGACTCGGCCCCCGAGTCCGGGCATGGGGTCTTCGACCTGGTGTTTTTCGACATGGACCGCCCCCCGGCGCGCAACGGCTTTCTGCCCTCCGTCCTGCAGCGCCACTGCCGCCCGGGCACGGCCCTGCTGCTGGACGACCTGCACATGCCCGGCTTCCGGGTCTTTGCCCTGGACACCCTCATGGCCGTGAACCTCGTGCACGTGGATTGTCGGCGCTACACCATGGACCGTTTCGGTCGCTACGCCTCCCTGTTCTTCCCCCTGACCTGAAGCGCCCCTCGATCGCTGGAGAACACCGTGCCCCCTGATGCAACCGTGAACGAGATTGCCGCCATTCTGGACCGCCTGGGTCGGGAGGCGCTCTGGCGCCCCGTGGAGCAGGTGGAGACCCTGCTCAGCGGGCGCAACCCCGCCGAAGTGGACGACCCCCTGGTTCACAGCCTCTGCCGCCTGGACTTTCGCGGCAAGTCCGTGACGGACCTGGGCAGCAACGTGGGGCTGCATGCCTTTCTCGCCGCCCTGCTGGGCGCCCGGGAGGTCCGGGCCCTGGATTACGGGCCGGACATCGTGCGTTTGGGCACACTGCTGGCAGAGCGGCACGGGCTGCCTCAGGTGCGCTTCCTGCAGGTGGACTTCACCCGCACGCCCCCGGATGAACCCGCGGACCTGGCCCTGATGCTGGACATCATCGGCCACAACAAAGTCCGCAAGGGGCGCGTGGACGCGCTCCTGGACATCGTGGTGCGCTTTTCGCGCAAAGAGCTGGTGGTCAACGTGCGTCCGGTGTATGCAGTGGAAGCGGAACTGGGCGTGCCGCCCACCGCCCTGGCCGGGCTCTACCCCGAGCAGCATCTGCGCCACGGGCGCCTGCATCTGCTGGACTACCTGCAAGAGCGCCACGGCCGGGACTGGGAGATTCGCCTTCTGGCCGAGGGGGACGCACTGGCCGCCCAGGACAAGCCCGCCCTGCACTTCGTGCGCAAGCCGCAGGAGTGAGCCGCAGCGGAGAAAGACCATGCTCGCAGCCGCCTACTACCTCTTTGCCGTGCTGACCGTGGCCGTCTACGGCGGAGAGGTCTGACCGCTCCTGGACAGGCTCCCGGTCTGGGAGCTGGCCCTGTGGATCGGCGCATTGCTGACGCCCTGCTATCTGCTGCGGGGGCGCCTGCTGGAGCGCTGGGTCCGCCCCCTGGCGCCGCATCTGCAGTCCGGGCAGCAGTTCCGCATCGAACTGAGCCTGTTCGGCCTGGGCGGGCTCGGCCTGGCCGCGGTGATGCTGCTCTATTATGGTTTCCCCCTGCTCACCAGCGGCTCCAAGCTCCTGCTGGGGCTGGTCACCGTGGGCTTGTTCGCGGCCATCGACCTCGCCCTGCTGCGGGAGCGGGAGCTGATCCAGGACGCCGAGGCCCACGGCCAGCGCCTGCACCCCCCGGACCGGATGATCCCCCTGGCGCGCAAGTTCTCCAGCGTGGCCACCGGCATCATCCTGCTGGTGAGCACCACCATGCTGCTGCTCTTCTGGCGCGACATCGTCTGGCTGTCCAACAACATCACCACCCAGGACGGCAGCCTGCGCCTGGCCGAGCTCAAGCGCGAGGTCATGGTGGAGGTGATCTTCGTCATGGGCGTGCTCCTGCTGCTGACCATGCGGGTCATCGTCTCCTACGCCAAGAACCTCAAGCTGCTCTTCGGCACCGAAACCGCCGTGCTGGAACGGGTGAGCAACGGAGACCTCGGGGGGGCGGTGCCCGTGCTCACCGACGACGAGTTCGGCTTCATCGCCGGGCACACCAACGCCATGATCCTGGGCCTGCGGGACCGGCGGCGCATGCAGCAGGGGCTGCTGGTGGCGCGGGAAGTGCAACAGAACCTCCTGCCCGGCAAGCCGCCGCTCTTGACCTGCGCGGAGATCTTCGCCGTG
>CAZNSV010000073.1:0-10852 GCA_964575775.1 uncultured Desulfovibrionaceae bacterium | reverse complement strand
TGCAGAGCAAGATGGAACAGTACTGACGGAGGAATTTGCGCTATATGGTCATTCTGCTGTCTGTCTGGGCAGTGGTATCGTATCTTTTCAGCATCATTCTGGTCGTGCCCCTGAACAAGATTCACCTGGGTGGCTATCCCCTGGGGTTCTGGTTCGCGCAACAGGGCTCCATCTACGTGTTCGTCGTCCTGATTTTTGTCTACTACCTGCTTATGCAGAAGTTGGACAAGGAATTCGACGTGCACGAATAGGCCGGATGCAATAGCAACACGACAAACACAGGGGAGAGCACCATGTCCATAACAACCTGGACCTATATCATGGTCGGCATCACGTTCAGTATCTACCTGGTCATCGCCTGGATGTCCCGGGTGAAAGACACCAAGGGCTTCTACGTGGCGGGGGGGGGCGTGCCGCCCCTGGCCAACGGCATGGCCACGGCCGCGGACTGGATGAGCGCAGCCTCCTTCATCTCCATGGCCGGCATGATCTCTTTCATGGGCTATTCCGGCAGCATCTACCTCATGGGCTGGACCGGCGGCTACGTGCTCCTGGCCCTGCTCCTGGCCCCGTATCTGCGCAAGTTCGGCAAGTTCACGGTGCCCGACTTCGTGGGTGACCGCTACTACTCCAATTCCGCCCGCGTGGTGGCCCTCATCTGCGCCATCTTCGTCTCCCTGACCTACGTGGCGGGGCAGATGCGCGGGGTGGGCATCGTGTTCAGCCGCTTCCTGGAGGTGGACGTGAACACCGGCGTGCTCATCGGCATGGCCATCGTGTTCTTCTATGCGGCCCTGGGCGGCATGAAGGGCATCACCTGGACCCAGGTGGCCCAGTACATCATCCTGATCATCGCCTTCCTGATCCCGGCGGTGGCAATTTCCTTGAAGATCACGGGCAACCCCTTTCCGCAGCTGGGTTTTGGCGGTATGATCAGCTCCGGTCCCGATGCCGGGCAATATCTCCTGCAGACCCTGGACAAGATCACCGTGGATCTCGGCTTCTCGGCCTATACCGACGCCTTCGGCAAGGGCGACCGCTCCATGATCGACGTGTTCTGCATCACCATGGCCCTCATGGTGGGCACGGCGGGGCTGCCCCACGTGATCATCCGCTTCTACACCGTGCCTTCGGTGCGCGCCGCCCGGTTGTCCGCGGGCTACGCCCTGCTTTTCATCGCCATTCTGTACACCACCGCCCCCGCCGTGGCCGCTTTTGCGCGCTACAACATGATCAACAGCCTGAACAACGTCAGCTTCGAGGCGGCTCCTTCCTGGGTGAAGAACTGGGAGCGCACCGGCCTCATCGCCTGGATGGACAAGAACGGCGACGGCATCATCCAGTACCGGGCCGGCGCGGCCTTCAAGGGGCGCGCGACCTTCACGGGTGAACTCGGCTCTCACGGGGAGCGGCTGCTCAAGAACGAACCCACCGATTCGCCCAACGAGCTCTATGTGGACAACGACATCATGGTGCTGGCCAACCCGGAAATCGCCAACCTCCCGGCCTGGGTCATCGCGCTGGTGGCTGCCGGCGGTCTGGCCGCGGCACTCTCCACGGCCTCGGGCCTGCTCCTGGTGGTGGCCTCCAGCATCTCCCACGACCTCTACTACCGGATCATCAACCGTCAGGCCTCGGAGCAGAAGCGGCTCTTGTTGGGGCGCATCATGATCGGCGTGGCGGTGTGCGTGGCCGGGTACTTCGGCATCAACCCGCCGGGCTTCGTGGCCCAGGTGGTGGCCTTTGCCTTCGGTCTGGGGGCCTCGTCCTTCTTCCCCATCATCGTGCTGGGCATCTTCTGGAAGCGGGCCAACCGCCAGGGCGCCATCGCCGGCATGATCAGCGGTATCGGCTTCACCATGTTCTACATCATCCAGTGCACGCCGGCCTTCATCGGCGCCGAGCCCTGGTTCTTCGGCATCAGCCCGCAGGGCATCGGCACCGTGGGCATGGTCATCAACTTCATGGTGACGGTGGCGGTCTCCCTCATGACCTCGCCGCCGCCCCAGGAGATTCAGGATCTGGTGGAAGCGGTGCGCATCCCGCGCGGTGCGGGAGCGGCCATCGACCATTGAGGCGCTTGAAGGCCGCGAGCCGCGCCTGAGTTGCGGCGCAGGATCGGCGGCAAGCAACGACGTGTGCCTGAGTGCACCCCGGGCCGGGGAGCTTCCCCCGGCCCGGGCCTTTGCCCCCAGGACAGGAGAACCCATGCCCGACTATGATCCCAGCATCATGGACCCCGAGATGGTCCTGGAGTTCCTGCGCAACACCTTGCCCTTCAGCGAACTCTCCGAGGCCGACCGTCGGGAACTGGCCAAGGGCTGCACCATCGACTTCCACCCCAAGGACACCCTGCTTTACGAACAGGGTGTCACCAGCGTTTCCTGCCTCATGCTCATCCAGAAAGGCGGGGTGCGGGTCTTCACCCGAGACGATCAGGGCAAGGAAAACCTGGTGGATTTTCGCGGCGAGGGCGACGCCCTGGGCGGACTGGCCATGCTCCAAGGGGGGCGCGCCAAGTTCAACGCCACCACGGTGGAGGACACCTTCTTCATTCGGCTGAGCCGCGACGCCTTCGTGAACCTCCTGGACAAGCGCCCCCAGGTGGCCCAGTTCTATTCCAAGGTGCTCTCCGAGCAGTACGTGACCAAGGCCTTCGACTCCCTGCGCAACCGCAAGGAGCTGCTGTTGGGCGAGAGCGGTCTGTCCTTGTTCCGGGCCCAGGTGGGCGAGATGCTGCACCGCCCGCCGGTGACGGCACCCATGGGGCGTACCATCCAGGAAGCGGCGCAGCTCATGGTGCGCCACGGCATCGGCTCGCTGCTCATCACGGACCCCTCGGGCGAGATCCTGGGCATCGTCACGGACAAGGACCTGCGCAAGACCATTTCCGTGGGCATGGACTGCAACGCCCCCATCGAGACCATCATGAGCTCCCCCGTCCAGGCCGTGGAGCACCGGGACCTCTGCTTCGACGCGCTGCTGCAGATGATGACCCGGCACATCCACCACCTGGCCGTGAAGCGGGAAGGGGAGGTGATCGGGGTGGTCACGTCCCACGACATCATGGTCATGCAGGGCAAGTCGCCCATGTCCCTGTTCCGTGAGATCATGACCCAGCGAGACTTCGAGGGGCTCTACCCCCTGAGCGGGCGCATTCCCCAGGTGGTGCGCAGCCTGGTGGAGGAGGGTGCCAAGGCCGGGAACATCGCGCGCATGATCACCGTGATCAACGACATGATCGTGGACAAGGTGCTGGCCCTGTTGCTGGCCCAGCTGGGTCCGCCGCCGGTGCCCTTCTGCTGGCTGCTCATGGGCAGCGAGGGGCGCAAGGAGCAGACTTTCTTCACGGATCAGGACAACGCCCTGGTCTACCGGGACCCCGGGGACGAGATCCTGCAGCGGGCTGCGGACGTGTACTTCCAGGCCTTCACCGAGCGGGCCAACGGGCATCTCATCAAGTGCGGCATGCCGCCGTGCCCGGGCGGGATCATGGCCTCCAACCCCAAGTGGCGGCAGCCGTTCGCCGTGTGGCGGGACTACTTCGAGCGTTGGATCGCGGTGAACAACCCCCAGGAGGTGATGCACGCGGCCATCTTCTTCGATTTTCGCCCCTGCTTCGGCGAGGCGGCCTACGCCGAGGAGTTGCGCAGCCACGTCACCACCCATGCCCGGCGTCAGGACGTATTTTTGCGGCATCTGGCCGCCAACTGTCTGGAGACCCGCCCCCCGCTGTCCTTTTTCAGGAACTTCATCGTGGAAAAGGATGGGGAGCACAAGAACCGCTTGGACATCAAGACGCGGGGCATCGCGCCCCTGGTGGACTTCATCCGGGTCCTGGCCCTGCAGCACGGCATCCGGGAGACCAACACCCTGGGGCGGCTGGACCTGCTGCTCCAGGCCCAGGCCCTGCCCATGGAGCTGGCCAAGGACACCCGCGAGGCCTACGAATTCATGCTGCAGTTGCGCCTGGTGCATCAGCTGGAAACCGTGGAGCGCGGCGGGGTGCCGGACAACCACATCGCTCCGGACAGCCTGTCCGAGCTGGAGCGCAAGACCCTCAAGGAAGCCTTTGCTCTCATCGGCAGGGCCCAGACGCATCTCAAGGAAATCTTTCGCATGAACATCGCCTGAGAGGAGCAACGTGAACGCAGCCACCCATGTCCTGTCGTCGCCCCTGGCCCTGGGCGAAGCCCTGTCCAGGCTGTTTCGGCGCGAGCCCAAGCACCAGGCCCTGGCCGCGGCCTTTCGGCACTTTTCCGATCTGGACCAGAACAAGCCCCTGGAGGAGTACCAGTTCGTGGTGCTGGATACCGAGCTCACGGGCCTGGACCCCAAGCGCGACGAGATCGTGTCCATCGGCGCCGTGCGCATCCGCGACCTGGCCATTGCCCCGTCGGAGCAGTTCTACTCCCTGGTGGAGCCCAGGATCCCCCTGCCCAAGAAGTCCACCCTGATCCACCGCATCACCCCGGAACAGGTCAAGGGGCGCCCCCGCCTGCGTCAGGTCCTGCCCCAACTGCTGGACTTCATCGGCACTTCCTTCATTGTGGGGCACTTCGTGGGTCTGGACATCTCCTTCCTCAACCGCGCGGGCAAGGACATTCTGGGGCACAAGCTGGTCACCCCCTGTCTGGACACCATGCGCCTGGCCCAGGTCTACCAGGAGGCGCTCTTCGAGAGCTACTACGACCGCTATCAGTCCCACATCTCCTACAACCTGCGGGACCTCTCACGGCACTACGGCCTGCCGCTCTTCCCGCAGCACAACGCCTTGCACGACGCCCTGCAGACCGCCTACCTCTTCCTTTTTCTCGTGAAAAAGCTCAAGATGTTCGGTGTGCACACCCTGCGCCAGCTCTACATGGCGGGGCGCAGCTGGAAATGGTACCTCTGACGCGCATCCGGCCCTGCCGGGCCTCAACCTGCCAAGCCACGGCGGAGACATGAAAGGCTACTTCTACCTGCTGTCCGTCCTCTATCTGGTCACGGTGCTGGTGAGCCTCTGGAGCCTCACCAACCCGCTGCACGTGCTCACGGCTCTCAAGAACGCCCTGGACATCGCCCTGTTTTCGGCCTGCCTGGCCGCCTGCCACGGCCTGGTCTACAAGCGGCGCTACTGGGAAGCGCCCCGCTGGCGGCTCATCTACCAGGCCACCCTGACACTGGGCGTGTTCGGGGTCATGCTCATGGGCTACGGGGAGCGCTTCGGAGTGCCCAGCCCGGTGGGCTCGCCCGGCCTGATCCAGCTGGGGCTCTGGTTCCTGCCCTACCTGCTCTTCGTCATCCCCGTGATCCTTTACGAGCACGCCCTCAAGAACGACTTCAAGGACAAGGCGACCCGGAGCCTCTAGCCAGGGCCGCCAGGGGAGCGAACCATGACCCGTCACGACACCTTGCTCCGGCGCGAGGACACCCTGCTGCTGTTCGTGGACCTGCAGGAGCGTCTGGTGCCGCACATCCACAACCATGAGCCCCTGCTGGCCAATGCCGTGCGTCTGGCCCGCTGCGCAGGGATTTTGGGGCTGCCCATGCTGCGTTGCGAGCAGGACAAGCTCGGCCCCACCCTGGCCCCCCTGCGCGAGACCCTGGGCGACAGCCCCGTGTTTCCCAAGCTGAGCTTCAGCTGTTTCGGCGCCGAATGGTTTGCCGAGGCCCTGGCCGCGGCCCGGCGCAAGACCCTGCTCCTGGTAGGGGTGGAGGCCCATGTCTGCGTGCTGCAGACGGCCCTGCAGGCCCTGGCCGCACCCGAAGGCTATGCCGTGCACGTGGTGGCGGATGCCGTGGGCTCGCGGGCGCCGCACAACGCGGAACTGGCCCTGGCCCGGCTGCGTGCGGCCGGCGCCGTGATCACCAGCACGGAGACCGCCGTGTTCGAACTGCTGGGCCGGGCCGGGAGCGACGAGTTCCGGGCCGTGCTGCCCCTTGTGAAGTGAGGCCCGCATGACCGAAGGTTTTCTGGCGGATGACCGCCCCCGTTGTCCTTGGTGCTTGCGCTCCCCGGAGGAGCTGCTCTACCACGACACCGAGTGGGGGGTGCCGGTGCACGAGGAAGTGTGTCACTTCGAGTTCCTGGTGCTGGAGGCCTCCCAGGCCGGTTTGTCCTGGCTGACCATCCTGCGCAAGCGCGAGGGCTACCGCAGGGGCTTTGCGGGGTTCGACCCCCGGATCGTGGCCACTTTCGGTCCTGAGGACCTGGAACGGCTGCTGCAGGACCCGGGTGTGGTGCGCAACCGCAAGAAGCTGGCCGCCGCAATGACCAATGCCCGGGCCTTCCTGGCCGTGCAGGAGGCTTTCGGCAGTTTCGACGCCTACATCTGGCGTTTTGTGGACGGCCGCCCCCAGGTCAATGTCTGGGAGCGACAGGAGCAGGTCCCGGCGGTGACGCCCCTGGCCCAAACCGTGGCCAAGGATCTCAAGACCCGGGGCTTCGCCTTCCTGGGGCCCACCACGGTCTATGCCCACCTGCAGGCCACGGGCCTGGTCAACGATCATCTGCGCGACTGCTTTCGCCACGCGGAGGTCGCTGGCGCGAACTGATCCGGGTGCTTTGTCCCGCGCAATGAACAAGGGCTGCCGAAGCAGCCCTTGTGCGTGTTGCGTCAAGCCGGTGAGCGGCTACCAGGGATCGGGAGAATCCGGTTTGGTATCCGAATAGTCCCCACCGCCACCGCCACGACCGCCACCGCCGTTGTCCCCGTAACCCGGTCCGCCATTGTCGCCCGGGGTCCCGCCGCCCTTACGTTCGGTGTCGCGGTCGGAGTAGTGGCCCGAGGGATTCGCGTTCAGGTCGACTTCCTTTTTATTGGTGTCGCCCTCGCCTCCGTAGAGCCCTTGCAGCGGGGTGGGGGCACTGATGGTCAGATTGATGGTCGGCACCAGGCCGTGGTAGCCAGCGGGGATGTTCTGGGGGTCGCCCGCGCCGTCCCGACTGGAAACCATGAGGAAGGTGCCACGAGGGATGAACACCGTGCGCTTGCTCACCGTGTCGTCAAAGACCATGGTCCGCTGGGTGGGGCCGCTGAAGTGGTAGACCTTCTGGTTGGCCACCGCGGCCGCGAAGGCCTCGGCAAAGAGCCGGGCCGCGTCGGCCTGCTCCTCGGCCGAAGCCCCGGCCAGACCGTTGATTTGGTGCACCAGGTCGGCATGGGCCGCCGGATCCTGCGGGGGGGCTTCCACGCCGCCGTCGGTGCCTCGAATGCCGATGGTACCCAGGGGGGTCTGCAGGTCGAAGGCCTTGGGCGAGCGGTCCACCAGCTTGCCCGTGAGGAAGCGGAACAGCCCCGGTCCGAAGATGAACTTGAGGATGTTCGTATCCTTGGCGCTGAAATCGTACTGGAACTGGTCCAGCTTGACCTGGCTGTTCTCGTCGATGGTGAGGATGGTGCCGTCGCGGAACATGATCTGGGCCCTGCTCTGGGCCGCGGAGACCACCATATCCTGCTGGTAGACCGGGGAGTCGCGGTACAGGAAGCGGGCCGGGCCCGTCTTGAGGGTCTTCTGGACTTCCGCGTCCTCGGTGACGGCCGTGACTTCCCCGCGTACCTGCTGCACGTAGCCGATGGGTTTGGGAGCGGCAGCACTGGCCGCCACGGGCAGTGCGACCTGGACGAGCAGGGCGGCCAGGAACAAGCCGACGAGCAGGAGTGCCTGGTTCTTCATCGCTACCTCCTCCGGTGGGTTCCCCACACAGCCCAGGGGGGCCGACCCACGGCTAGAGCAGTTTCGCCTTGAAACAAGGCTCTGCCCTGCAACCATGTCCCATTGTTTCAGGGAACTGCACAAGAGCATCTAGACTTTTTCAAAGATAAAATGCTCTAGGGTTTCTTGACGGCAAAGCACTCGATCTCGATCCGGGCACCCAGGGGCAGGGCCGCCACCTGGAAGGTGCTGCGGGCCGGTTTGTGGTCCCCGAAGTGCCGGGCATAGACTTCGTTCATCCCGGCAAAGTCCGCCAGATCCTGCATGAACACGGTGCACTTGACCACGTGCCGCAGGCTGGAGCCCGCCGCTTCGAGCACGGCGGAGAGGTTCTTGAGCACCTGGTCGGCCTGGCTGGCGATGTCAGTACCGGCGAAGTCCTTGGTGCCGGGCACCAGGGGCAGCTGACCGGAGCAAAATACGAAACCATTGGCGGCAACAGCCTGGGAATAGGGGCCTACAGCGGGCGGGGCCTGGTCGGAGTGGATGAATTCCATCGCTTGTCCTGTGCATGGTTAGATGGTTTTACGGCGGGTATTGCGCCAGGTCTCTTCGTCGAACGCCCCCAGATTGTAGAGTCGGACCTTGGTGCTGCGGGGAAACTCGCGTTTGAAGATGCTTTTGCACAGCTTCTTCAGCTGGTCTTGGGCTACATCATCAAAGCGCTCCTCGTTATAGCCATGTTCCAAAATCAGGAAGCTGTCAACCGTCATGCGGACAAAAGCCGCGCCCCTGTTGCGTTTGTAGGTCAACACCTCCACCGCATGCCCCGGAGGCAGCTTCTGCAGACGCTGCAGCAGGGTCTCCTGAATCACGCTGAGGTCGATCATGCCTGTTTATACGGGGGGCGCAGGTTCACGTCCAAATCGACCTCCACCCGGCGAAAGAGGTGCCGCCCCTTGCGGGTCAGGGCATAGTAGACGTGGTTGCGATGCTTGGCCACCTTGGAGCGTTTGTCCAGCCGGTACTCGATGGTGGCCCCGGTGACCCGCTCCAGATACCCGGCGGTGCGGAGCCACTCCACGGCCGCGCGCACCGGCTCGGCCGGGCTGTTCAGCCGCTTGGCCAGCTTGCTCACGAACACGGGGCCGGCGTGCTGGATGTAGTAGAGCACCTGCTGCTCCAGCAGCGGCAGATGTTCCAGGCTCGTGGCGGGCTGCTCCCGGTTCATGCCCGGCCGCTCTTCAGGTCTTGCATTTGTCCAGCCAGGCCTGCCAGGCGGGCCAGTCCTCCACCAGGTGGTAGATGAGGCCGTAGCCGGCCCGGCCAGGGTGCACGCCGTCGCCCTGGATCAGGTCTTCCAGGTAGAGTTCCGCCTCCTGCAGCGCGGGCAGCAGGTCCAGGAAGGGGATGCCCAGCTCCTTGCACAGCCCCGCGTAGGCCTTGGCCAGTTCCGTGATGCGCGCGGTGAAAGCCGGGTCCGCCATGAGGGGCGGGCCCACGAAAAGCGTGGGATAGGCCGCGCAGGCGGGCTCCAGAATGGCCCGGGCATTGGCCAGGGACTGCTCCAGGGGGATCAGGGGCTGGTCGCTCTCGGCCACCATGTCCACCACTCCGAAGGCGAAGACCAGATGCATGCGCATGCCGGGCAGGCGTCTGCGTCGGACTTCGTCCGCCCAGCGCTCCAGGATGGAGGCGCTGGAGTTGCGGCGCACGCCCAGATTGTAGGCCGTGAACTGCGCGCCCTTGCCCCTGGCCGAGGCGCACAGGCGCCCCACCCAGCCCAGGGCGTTGGGGTCACCCACGCCGTTGACGATGGAATCGCCCAGAAAGCTGATGATCATCGCACCTCCCTGTGGTCCGCGTCGTCAAACATCGTTGCCAGGGCCTACCACGAATCAACGTCGAAGGACAACTTGCCCCCTTTGGTGGGCAGCTCGGGCAGCGGGTCGGAGGAGCAGTGGTCGTCCTTGAAGAGCAGTTCGTCCAGGGCGGCCCTCTGCTTGGCAGAGAGGTTCACGAATTCACAGCCCACCTGACGGCCGGTCTGGTGGCGCACCACGACCTTGAGCTTCTTGATCTTGACCCTGCCCATGGACATGAGGTCGAACTGCAGCTCCTGCCCCTTTTGGAAACGGTCCTCCCCTGTCTTGAAGCCCACGCCCTCGCGGCAGATGTCCACCACGGCCAGGGGGTCCTTGCGCCGGGAGAAACTCAGGAAATACTCGGCCAGGGGGACCCTTGGCGAGCGGCGTTTCTCCCGACCCTTGGCCTCGGCCGTGTCGTCCAGCACCGGGACCGTGGCGTTGCCCGCAGCGGGCTGACAGGGCTGCCCTTTCTTGCCGTGCCTGCCCACCTCGAACTCGAAGCCCTCGGGCAAGGGTGTGTCGTCGGCCTCGGCCACGGCCTCCTCGGCCTCCTTGAGCACGGCGTCCACGGAACCGCGTTCCTTGCGCAGCGTGGAATCCAGGGGCAGTTCCGGGATCAGGGTGCGGGCCCCCAGGGCAGCGGCGTCGTGGGGGTGTTGGCGCAGGAAAGAGTGCAGGAAGCGGTGTGCCCGCTCCTGGTTGCCTGCCGCGACCAGGGCACGGGTGAAACCGGCTGCCAGGTCGCCCTGGTCCGGGGTCAGCTCCAGCCCCAGCTCGAAGCAGCGGCGGGCGGCTTCCAGGCTGCCCTTGGCGAGCAGGGTCTCGGCAGGGGCGCGATAAGGGTTTTCCACAGGCAGCTTGGCCTTGCCGAAGAGGCGGAACAGCTCCTGGACCGTGTCGTGCCGCTTGAGGCGCAGGGCCGCGTTGAGGGCAGCCTGAGCGAAACGGGCAGCCTTGTCCGGCTGATTCAGGGCCTTGAAGACCAGGCTCAGGGCGCGCAGGGCCTCGGGATACTGCGGCTGAAGCCGAACCGCTACGGCCAGCTCCTTCTGGGCGCCGGTGAAATCCCGCTCCCGGATCAGCTGCAGGGCCGCCCGGTAATTGTCGGTGGCGGCTTGTTCGGTACCCTGGTCGGGAACGTGGGGGGCGGAATGATCATCCATTGGCGCCAATCCTGTTCAGCGATGCTTTGTCAGGAAAGTATGACAAAGCCCTGCGACTGGCAAGACATGGGTAGACGAAAATTGTTTCATAAACCAGGGTCCTGTAGAGACTGGGGTGCAGCCACGGTGAAGTAGCCCCCTTTTCGACCGGACACCTCACAACCGCATAGGAGAGAGGTC
>CAZNSV010000072.1:0-10952 GCA_964575775.1 uncultured Desulfovibrionaceae bacterium | reverse complement strand
CCAAGCTCGCCTTCAGCGCCGAGCTGGAGCAGGAGCTGGTGGCCACCTTCGAACAGCGGCAGCAGGAGCTGGCCCGGCTCGATGAGCAGCTGGCCCAGCGCAGCCGCGAGCTGGAGGAACTTCTGGCTCGGGCCGAGCGGGCCGCCCCTTCCGGGGGCAATGCCAGACAGCCTGTCCGCAACGCCGGACAACCGGTGCGGGATTCCGGGCAGCCCGACACCCGCAGGATCGTGGTCGAGGGGCACAAGCGGGGGCTGTCGCCCCGCACCTTGGCCCAGGCCGCCGGGGTCTCCGTGGAGGAGGTGGAGCTCATCTTGTTGGAAGCCAAGCGCGGCTGATGTGGGCTGAACCATGCGCATTTCGGGGTACGGAGCAGGCACCGGCGGCGGCGACAACCGACGGCAACGGCGCGAGGCCTTTCGCCGCAGGCACGCGGTGGGGCAGCGCGTGGCCGGGGTGTACCTGCGCCCCCAGGATGAGGAACTGTCCTGGGTGGAGATCGACGGGATGCCGCTGCTGGCGCAACTCTCGGGCACTCCCCGGCCGGGGCAGTGGCTGTTTTTCGTGATCCGCCAGCTGGAGCCGGAAATCGTGCTCCAGATCCTGAGTCCGAACACCCAGACCAACGATTTGCCGGACCTGCCCCAGGGCTTCTGGACCGAGCGGCAGCAATTCGAGGGGCAGAGCCGGGGCTTGGCCCCGGAGCTCGCGCCCCTGACCAGCCCCGGGGAGCGCAAGGCGCGTTTCCACGAACTGCTGGCCCGCAATCCGGCCGCGGCCGAGGCCCATGCCACCCTGCTGGCCGCCCTGGAGCGTCTGAATCGCGAGTTGGCCGCTCGCAACGCGGGGCGTGCGCTGGCCCTGCCCTGGCTCCTGCCCGGGGCCGGAGAGCAGGAGCTGCTGTTGCGCCCTGCCGGGGAAGGGCTGCAGGAGCTGGTGTTCAGCTTCCGGTTGCCCGCCCCGGGTTGTGGCGAACTGCGTGTGCTGTTCCGCCCGGACGGCCGGGGTTCGTTCCGGCTCCTGCTGGAGCGGCCCGAGCAACTGGAGGCCCTGCTGGCCCTGCTGCACGGGGACCCTGGCCGGTGGTGGTCCGAGGCCTTGGGGGGCGAGCTGGGCGTGGCCCTGGAATTGGAAGACGCCGGGCTGGCGGCCCTGCCCCAGGGGCCGCGTTCGCCCTTGGCCGGAATGGTGGCCGACAAACCCCTGCCACGTTTTTCCTTGCGTATCTGAGAGGATTGCATGCCCCCTGTTTTGCCTTTCGGCCCGGAAGCGCCCTGGCTGGCGCCCCTGGCCGGGTATTCCGATCTGCCCTTTCGCCTGCTCTGCCGCGAGCAGGGCGCGGCCTGCGCCTGTACGGAAATGGTCAGCGCCAAGGGCCTGGTCTACAAGAGTCCGGGCACGGAGCCGCTGCTGGACACCTGCCCCGAGGATGCCCCGCTGGTGGTGCAGCTCTTCGGCTGCGAACCATTTTTCATGCAGGAGGCCCTGCGGCGGCTGCTGGACCGGGGCTTCACCTGGTTCGACATCAATGCCGGCTGCTCGGTGCCCAAGGTGGTGCGCACGGGGGCCGGGGCCGCGCTGCTGCGCACCCCGGAGGAGCGCGAGACCCTCTGCACCCTGGTGCGTGGTCTCACGGACCTGGCCGGGAGCGGGCGGGTGGGGGTGAAGTTCCGCCTGGGCTGGGCAGGAGGCGACGACGTGGTGGAAACCCTGGGCCGCGAGCTGCAGGACAGCGGCGCGGGCTGGGTGACCCTGCACCCCAGAAGGGCCCGGCAGGGTTTCGGGGGGCAGGCGGACTGGAGCGCCATCGGGCGGCTCAAGGGCGCGGTGCGCATCCCGGTGCTGGCCTCGGGGGACCTTTTCAGCGCCGAGGCCGGGCACGAGTGCCTGCGCCACAGCGGGGCCGACGGCCTGATGTTCGCCCGGGGCGCGCTGGGCGATCCGCGCATCTTCCGCCGCTATCTGCAGTTGGCGGGGGGCGCTGCGCCCGAGGCTCCGGAAACGGCCGAGGGGCCGGCCGTGGCCGCCCTGCTGCGCCGCCACGCGGAGCTGGCCCGGGAGTACGGCCGGGAGTTCAGCGCCCTGATGAAGATGCGCAGCTTCGCACCGCGCTACCTGCGCGGAATGCCGGGCGCGGCCGCATTGCGCAAGCGCTTGACCTTGTGTACAGAGTGGACTGAACTGGAAGCGTTGTTAGAGGAGCTGGAAGCGCGATGAGCATGTACGAGGAGTCGTTATGCGGGTAATCCGGGCCGAAACGGCGGGTTTTTGCATGGGCGTGGACCTGGCGTTGCGCAAGCTGGATCGGGTTGTGACCGCCGCCGCGGGGTCCGGGGTGCCCATCTACACCCTGGGGCCCATCATCCACAATCCCCAGGTGCTGGAAGAGTATGCGGCCAAGGGGGTGCTCACGGTGAAGGATCCGGCCGAGATCCCCACCGGCAGTCACGTGGTGATCCGGGCCCACGGCATCCCCCGCGAGGTGGAGACGGCCCTGGAAGCGCGCGGCGTGCAGATCATGGACGCCACCTGCCCCAAGGTCAAACGGGCCCAGGTGCTCATCGCCGAGGAAGCGGCCAAGGGGCGACGGCTGCTGCTCTTCGGCGAGGCCGACCACCCGGAGGTCAAGGGGCTGCGCAGCTATGCCACGGAAGGCTCCCTGGTCTTCGAGAGCCTGGAGAACCTGCAGGGTTGCGAGTTGGGCATGGCCGACGAGTGTTTCCTGGCCGCCCAGACCACCCAGGACCGCAAGGCCTTCGAGGCCGTGACGGCCTATCTGCTGGAGCGCTGCCCGGGCATGCCCGTGCTGCAGACCATCTGCGACGCCACCCGGGAGCGGCAGCAGGAAGCCCTGGACGTGGCCGGAGAGGTGGAGGCCATGGTGGTGGTAGGTGGCTACAGCAGTGGCAACACCCGTCGTCTGGTGGACGTGGCCCAGAGCAGGGGCATTCCCTGCTTCCATGTGGAGACACCCGAGGAATTGCCATTGGAAAAACTGGAAAAGTTTGCTATCATCGGCTTGACAGGTGGAGCGTCCACGCCCAAGAGACTCATAGATGCCATAGAACAGCGTCTTGCGGCCATGTAGCACCGTGCCGGGGGCAGTGCACGGCGCGACGCACGGTTTGTTCCGGAGCGTGCGAGACCTCGCGGTGTCGAGGCAGACCACTGCAACAGCGTCCCAGGCGAACACATTACCAGGCACGGCAGAGGGAGGGCCAGGCAATGACCCAGACGAACATACTTCTGGAATCCGGCACCAACGAACTCGAGATCGTCGAGTTCTACCTCGAAGAAGAGGCGGAGTCGCCGGGTGAGCCTTCCTACAAGGGCTACTACGGCGTCAATGTGGCCAAGGTGCTGGAGATCATCCGCATGCCCAAGATCACGGGCATCCCCGAGGTGAACCACCGCTCCGTGCTGGGCGCCTTCAACCAGCGCTCCCATGTGATTCCCATCGTGGACCTGGCCATCTGGCTGGGCAAGCAGCGGGTGGAGAAGGAACCGCCCAAGGTCATCGTCACGGAGTTCAACAACGTGACCACGGCCTTCATGGTCACGGGCGTCACCCGCATCCACCGCATCAGCTGGGAGGAGGTGGAGCCGCCCAACAAGTACGTGGCCTCGGTGAGCGCCAACTCCATCACGGGCGTGGTCAAGCTGGAGAACCGCATCGTGTTCATCCTGGACCTGGAGATGATCGTGGCGGACCTGAACCCCGCCCTGGGGCTGCGCCTGGACGAGGCCATCGACTGGAGCGCGGATCGGCGTTACCGGGCCCTGGTGGCGGACGACTCCGGTCTGATCCGGGCCATGCTCAAGGACCTGCTGCAGAAGGCCAATTTCGACGTGGAGGTCTTCACCAACGGCCGCGACGCCTGGGAGCAACTCCTGGCGCTCAAGGCCCAGGCCGAGCGCGAGGGCCGGGCCATCCACGACTACGTGCAGGTCATGGTCTCGGACATCGAGATGCCCCAGATGGACGGGCACAACCTGACCAAGCGCATCAAGGAGGACCCGGTGCTCAGCACCCTGCCCGTGATCCTCTTCTCTTCCATCATCACGGACAAGCTGCGGCACAAGGGCGAGAGCGTGGGCGCGGACGACCAGATTTCCAAGCCCGAGGTCACCCACTTGGCGCAGCGCTCCAAGGCCCTCATCGAACGCATGCTCGGGAGCAAGCTGGCCAAGACGGCGTAGGGGGAGCTGCGGAGCTCTTGCCGAAAGCAGGGCCTGTGGCTACTATGGTTGCATGGTGACCATGGAAGCGTTGCGTGCAGATCAACAACCCGACTTTTGTGTCGAGGTCGCTTTCCGGAAGGGCGAACCCAATCCGGAAAGGATTTTTCGTGCAACGGCAGCATATATCGAAGCGTTGCATGGCCTTGACGTGTTGCTGGTCTCCGCGGTGGATTCCAAGATCAAGCCGGTTCTGCTACTCGAGTCCATCGAATCCGGGTCGATCAAGGTCTGGCTCAAGCAGTTCCTCGAAGCTGTCGACAACGATGCCCTGAAAAATCTCGACTGGAAACCAGCGGTGGGGAAATACTTGGTGCAGGCCAAGTACAAGACACTGAAATGGCTTCAGGACAAGGAAAAGATCGACTCCAAGAGCGAACTCGACAGCCTGGCTCTTGAGCTTTACCAGATGGCCAAGTCCACCGGGTCCCTGAGTATGCCCGCCTGCCGGCCGGTTTCACCATCGGACCTGGCGCAAGGCATTTGCCGGGTCAGCGAGGCTCTGTCCCTGATCGTGGAGGGCGAGTCCATCACCCTGAGCGGCGATGACGGCGACGCGACCCTGACCAACAAACTGGTGGTCACCAGTGACTCCATCCTCGAACTGTTGTCCGGTGAATCCATCGCCAACGAGGTCGAGCGAATTCTCATGGTGCGCCGACCGGACTTTCTTGGCGACGCCATGTGGGAGTTCCGCCACGATAAGAAGGCCTTCTCCGCCAAGATCACCGACGGCCAGTGGCTGGGGCTTTTCCGTTCCGGCGAAGTCGTCATCCGGCCGGGAGATGCCCTGCGGGTCAAGCTGCTGGAAACAGTCACCTACGGCCGGGACGGCGAGGTGCTCTCCGAGACCAGGGTCATCGTGAAGGTCCTGGGCATCATCCGCGAGTTCCATTTTCCCTTGCCGGTCTGAACCCTGCCGAACCAGCCACGCCCACACCCAGCTGCCTGGCGGGCCCCCCTCAACAGATGCGCGGCAGTTGCTCGCCTTCCAGCATGTGCAGGAGCCGCCGCCCCCCGAGGCGGGTGACCAGGGCCACCTGCCCCGCGCGCAGGGTGGCGTCCGGGGCCTGCACCCGGCCGATCTGCACCGCGCCCTGGCCGTGGGGGTCCTGGCGCATGATGGCCAGGGCCTGGTCCGCCAGTTCCTGGGGCAAGATGCAGATCAGCTTGCCCTCGTTGGCCAGGTACAGGGGGTCCAGCCCCAGGAAGGAGCATCCGTCCGCCACCTCGGGCCGCACGGGCAGCGCCGCTTCCTCCACAGCGAGCCCCACCCCGGACTGCTGGGCGATCTCGTTGAGCGTGGTGGCCAGCCCGCCCCGCGTGGGGTCGCGCAGCACGTGGATTTCTCCACCCTTGCCAATGCCGTCCATGAGCGCCCCCACCAGGTGATTGAGGGGCGCGCTGTCGCTTTGCACCTGGGAGCCGAAGGCCAGCCCCTGGCGCTGGGCCAGCACGGTGAGGCCGTGGTCGCCCATGCTGCCGCTGACCAGCACGGCGTCGCCGGGCTGGGCCCGGTGGCCCGAGGGGGCCGGGTCGCACACGATCTCGCCCAGGCCCGTGGTGTTGATGAAGAGCTTGTCCGCCGCGCCCTTGGGCACCACCTTGGTGTCGCCGGTGACGATGAGCACCCCGGCCTCGGCCGCGGCCCGGGCCATGGAGTCGACCACGCGCTCCAGCAGCGCGAGCTCCAGCCCCTCTTCGATGATGAAGCCGCAGGACAAGAAGCGGGGGCGGGCGCCGAGCATGGTCACGTCGTTCACGGTGCCATGCACGGCCAGACAGCCGATGTCGCCCCCGGGAAAGAACAGCGGGTCCACGGTGTAGCTGTCCGTGCTCATGGCCACGGGGCCGGTGATCTCCAGCCGGGCCGCGTCGTCCATGGCCAGCAGGGCGGGATTGGCGAAGCGGCTCATGAACAGCTCGCTGACCAGCCGCTGGGAGGCGCGCCCCCCGCTGCCGTAGTCCAGAAGAATCTTGGCGCCCTGCATGCTCAGTCCTCCAGGCGGTACTTGTAGTAGGCGGCGCAGCTGCCTTCGGTGGAAACCATGCACGGCCCCACGGGATTGAGGGGCGTGCAGGCCTTCTTGAACAGCGGGCACTGGTCCGGACGCAGCTTGCCCTTGAGCACGTCGCCGCAGCGGCAACCCGGCAGGGGGCGCACCTCGGGCAGGCTGAAGCCGAAGGCCCGGAAGGCGTCGAAGGCGGCGTAGGCCTCGCGCATGTGCAGGCCGCTGCCCGGGATGGTGCCGATGCCGCGCCACAGGGCGTCGCCCGGCTCGAAAACCTCGAAGAGCACGCGCCGGGCCTTGGCGTTGCCCTGCTCGGACACGGCCCTGGGGTAGGCGTTCTCCACGGCGGCGCGCCCCTCGTTGCGCTGGCGCACCAGCATGAGCAGGGCGCGCAGGATGTCCAGGGGGTCGAACCCGGCCACCACGGCCGGGACCTTGTGCTGCTCGGCCAGGAAGGCGTAGGGCTCCAGGCCGATGACCGTGGAGACGTGCCCCGGCAGCAGGAAGGCGTCCACCGCGGCCTCGGGGTCGGCCAGCAGGGCCGCCAGGGCCGGGGGCACCAGCTTGTGGAAGGAGAGCACCTTGAAGTTCTTCAGCCCCTGCTGCTTGGCCATCTGCACCGTGGCGGCGATGGTGGGCGCCGTGGTCTCGAAGCCGATGCCCAGGAAGACCACCTGGGTCCCGGGCTGGTCCTTGGCCAGGGTGAGGGCGTCGAAGGCCGAGTAGACCACCTCCACCCGGGCGCCGTCGGCCTGGGCGGACTTGAGGGTGGCGCCGCCCGGACCGGGCACGCGCATCAGATCCCCGAAGGTGGCGATGCAGACATCGTCGCGCTTGGCCAGTTCCAGATACCCGGCCACCTCGCTGTCGTGGGTCACGCAGACCGGGCAGCCCGGTCCCGAGACGTGGACCATGGCCTCGGGCAGTAGCGAGTGCAGCCCGCTCTGGAAAATGGCCACGGTGTGCGTGCCGCAAACTTCCATGAAGCGGAAGGGGCCGGAGAGCTCCTGCCGGAGCTGCTCCAGGAGGCGGCGACTCAGGTCCGGGTCCTTGAAACCGACGAAAACGCTCACGCTGCGCTCCTCGGGGCAAAAGGGTATCGGGTGTTCTTGCGAGAGGTTCTTTTGAAACATGCCTGCCGGAAAAGCAAGCCTTTCCCAGTCCCGGGCGGTGGGAAAGGGCGGTCTTGACGAGGGGGGCCGCCGCCTGTAAGCCCCGGCCATGCCAGCAGCCCGCACCCTGCCCCTCCCGCGCTCCCCTTTGGGCTGCGCCCTGCTCACGGCGCTCTGCTACGGCCTGCTCGGACTGCTGCTGCTCTGGCGCGCGGGCTGGGAACCCACCGGCTTCGCCTGCCTCGGCGAAACCTTCGCGGTCAGAAGCGCGGACGGTACGTCGGCCCTGGGACCTTCGGCGCGCATCCTGCCCGGGCACGGCTACGACGGGCAGTTCTTCCTGGCCCTGGCCCGGGCGCCCCTGGCCGTGCTGGCACCAGGGGACGGCGCGCCGGATCCGACAGCGGGGGGCGTGCGCCTGGACGCCCCGGCCTACCGCACCCAGCGCATCCTCTACCCCCTCACGGCCTGGGCCCTGGCCCTGGGGCAGCCCGAGGCCGTGGCCTGGAGCCTCATCGCGGTGAACTGGCTGGCCCTGGCCGCCCTGGCCGCCATCGGGGGCGCGTTGGCCCGGCACTGGGGGCTGCCTGCCTGGTGGGGGGCGCTGCTGGCCTTCTACCCCGGACACCAGCTCTCCTTTGTCCGGGACCTGGCCGAGCCCCTCACCGCCCTGCTGCTGGCCGGGGCCACGTTGCTGCTCGTGCGCGGGAAAGAACATGGCTCCGTCTGGGGTGCGACTCTGCTCCTGAGCCTGGCGGTGCTCAGCCGCGAGACAGCGGCCCTGCTGCCCCTGGCCGTGTTCTTCTGCGGCGTGTGGCAGCGGCGTCGCGACCTGGTGGCAGCCGGGCTCCTGCCCCTGACCGTGCTGGCTCTGTGGCAGGCCCTGCTCTGGCAGCTCTGGGGGCAACCCCCCTGGGCGGCAGGTGGGGGCAACCTGGGCTGGCCCCTGCTGGGGCTGGGGCAGACCGTGCTGGACAATGTGCGGCAGCTGCCCCTGCGCTCCTTGCTGCTCTACATCGCGCAGCTGCTCTGCCTGGGGCTGTACGTGCTGGGGGGACTGTGGGCAGGACTGCGGACCTGGCCACGGGCCACACCTGCCGGGCCGCTGCGCTGGGCCTGGGTCCTGGCTTTGGGGTTGGTGGCCTGCCTCACGCCCCTGGTCTGGGTGGAAGGCTGGGCCTTTCTGCGGGGCGCTTCGGAGCTCTGCCTGTTCTCGGCCCTGCTCATGCTGGCGGTGCCGCGCAATCCCCTGCGGGGGGCGGTACTGTTCTATGCCGTGCTGCTCTGGGTCGGGCAGGGGGCCAGGCTGGTGTTTTTCGAGTAGGCGGGGTCCGGGAACGAACTGATGAAGCCCCTCGGAGCGCGGCGAATGATTTTCGACAGCACCTTGGTCCCTGATCCGGCGTCGCGCATTGACAGCGCAAGCTCCTCCCCGCTAAAGCTTTTCCCTATGAGGCCCGAATAGACGGCAGGGCTGCCGGATTGCAGGGACCAGTGGGCGGTGTCGCCCGCGACGGCCCCCGGCATGAGGGCCCACGGCTCAGGTGCAGTGTTTCCAGGATCACGGTTTGCGCAATGGCATTTTCCGAATATCCCATCCATGTGGACCAGCTCGCTGTGGGGCTGTTTGTGCGCGTGGAAGGGAAGGACGCGAAGATTCCGTCCGCCCTGCGCAAGGGGCTCAAGCTCAAGAGCCAGGAGCAGGTGGAGCAGCTGCGCAACAGCGGCCTGACCCACGTGACCTGCGTGCTGAACAAGAGCGACCGGCTGCCCATTCCCGTGGGCGCCGAGGACCTGCGCAGGCCTGCTCCGGTCGCGCCCAAGCCGGAAGTGAAGGAGCCGCCCAAGCCCAAGACGCCCATTTCCCGGGAGCTGTTCGGGCTCAAGCAGGAGACCCTGGAGCAGAACAAGGTCCGGCGGCAGCTCTTTGCCGCCACGGAAAAGCGCTACGACGAGGCGGTCTCGGCCGTGGCGGTGATGCTGCGCCGCGTTTCGGGCAGGTCCGACGAGGCCGTGGAGCAGGCCGCCCGGGTGGTCAACGGTCTGGCCGACACCTTCCTCTCCAACCGCGACGTGTTCGTCAATCTCATGACCAACAAGCCCAAGGAGGAGAAGCCGCACCTGCACTCCTTCAACGTCACGGTGCTGGCCATGATGCTGGGCAAGGACCTGGAGCTGGGCGCGCCCACCATGAAGGCCCTGGGCATGGGCGCCATGTTCCACGACGTGGGCAAGGGGCGCGTGCCCATCAGCGAAATGGCCATGGGCCGCCCCACCACCATGAAGTTCGCGGTGCAGCGGCACTACGAGCTGCACCCCCAGTTGGGGGGCAAGATCGTGTCCGACCTGCCCAGCTTTCCGGCCGAGGCCCTGGAGGTGGTGCTGCAGCACCACGAGACCATGGACGGCAAGGGGTTTCCGGCCAAGCTCAAGGGCGAGGCCATCGCGCTCCTGGCCCGGGTGGTGTCCGTGGCCGACGCCTACGACAACCTCTGCAACAAGAACGACCCCAAGGAATCCCTGACGCCCCACGAGGCCTTGCGGCATATGTTCACCCAGCTGCGCGGCAAGCTGGACAACCGGCTGCTGGCCATGTTCATCCGCAACCTGGGGGTCTACCCGCCGGGCACCCTGGTGCAGCTCTCCAACGGCGCCGTGGGCATGGTGGTGCAGGCCAATCTGCAGAAGTCCGCGCGTCCCGGGGTGCTGCTCTACCATCCGGACATTCCCAAGCGCGAGGCCCTGCTCATCGACCTGGTCGCCGAGGAGGAGCTGGAGATCAAGAAGACCCTGCGGCCCGAGGACCTGCCGCGTGAGGTCTTCGCCTATCTCAGCCCCACCCGGCAGATCAGCTACTTCGCCGACACGTCTGGATAGGCCGGGCAACCGGCGCCAGGCAAGCCCGGGGAGACCATGGCGGAAACACTGCCGCTGCCCCTGATCATCCGACAGCTGCGCGAGGTGTTGCGCACCACGCGCTATGCCCTCATGGCGGACGTGGAACCCCTGGTGGAGCAGGCCTTCATCCTCCTGGGCTTCGAGGACCCCACGGATCCGGCCACCCAGATCCAGGCCTCGGACCTGGCCTACACCATCGCCGTGATCCTGGAGCACACCCAGGACAACTCCATCATCCGCCCCTGTCTGGGTATGCTGTTGAAGATCGGCGGCATCGGCGAGGTGCTGGCCGCCACCTACCTGCGCAAGAACCGGCTGCCCCGCGAGGCCCTGGTCTCCATCCTGGACGGCTTCGAGCCCGGGGCCAAGCTCTCCCTGGCCAACCGCTTCTTCCGCCACCCCAGCAAGCAGGAGCCCTGGTTCCTGCAGTGGGCCCACGAGCTGGCCCGCTCCATCCAGGGCGAGGACCCCGAGGAGACCCTGCTCTTTCTCGAGGCCATGCCCGAGAGCGAAGGGGGGCTGTCCTTTCCCATGCAGCGCGAATTCCTGCGGGGGCGCTTCGGGGTCTGGCTGCACCGCCTCCTGCACCTGGAACTGGGCGAGGAGCAGCTGGCCTTCCTGGTGCGCGCCGCCCGGCGCCTCGCCTCGCATCACGTGGCCATGAGCCTGGCCCGCTCCCTGGAGCGCAGTC
>CAZNSV010000071.1:0-11052 GCA_964575775.1 uncultured Desulfovibrionaceae bacterium | reverse complement strand
TTCATGGACATGATCGAGGCGCCGCTCCTGGTGCGGCCCTATCTGGTCGCCATGACCCGCAGCGAGCTCTTCGCCCTCATGACCACGGGCATGGCCACGGTGGCGGGCACCATGCTGGTGCTCTACGCCGGAATCCTGGAGCCGGTGCTGCCGGGGGCCCTGGGGCACATTCTCACGGCCTCCATCATCAGCGCCCCCGCCGCGATCCTGGTGGCCCGGCTCATGGTGCCGGAGACCGGGGAACGCACCGAGGGCGAGCTGGTGGTGCCGCAACAAGCCGCCGGAGCCATGGACGCGGTGACCAAGGGCACCCTGCAAGGGATACAGCTCTACATTCCGGTGCTGGCGCTGCTGGTGGTGCTGGTGGCGCTGGTCTCCCTGTGCAACCAGGGGCTGGGGCTGCTTCCGGAACCAGGGGGCGAGCCCCTGACCCTGCAGCGGATATTGGGGCTGGTCATGGCGCCGCTGGTCTGGCTGCTGGGCGTGCCTTGGGGCGAGGCTCACACCGCGGGCACGCTCATGGGCACCAAGGTGGTGCTCAACGAGTTCATCGCCTACCTGGACCTGGCGGCCCTGCCCCCGGACGCACTCTCCGAGCGCAGCCGCCTGATCCTGACCTACGCCATGTGCGGCTTCGCCAATCTGGGGAGCCTGGGCATTCTCATCGGCGGGCTGGGCAGCATGGTGCCGGAGCGGCGCGACGAGATCGTGGCCCTGGGCCTGCGCTCCATCTACAGCGGGGTGCTGGCCACCTGCATGACCGGGGCCGTGGTGGGTCTGATCACCTGAGCGAGGGAGGGGCTGGCGCATCTTCCTGAACCAATTGGCAATTGATCCAGGAAGGAGCCTTGTTTCAAGGCGAAAACGCGTTAGCCGAAGCGCCCCGTGATGTATTGTTCCGTGAGCTTGTGCTCCGGGCGGGTGAACATCTGCTCCGTGGGGTTGATCTCCACCAGGTCGCCCAGGTGGAAGAAGGCTGTGGTGTCCGAGACCCGGGCCGCCTGCTGCAGGGAGTGGGTGACGATGCAGATGGTGTAGAGCTCCTTGAGCTCGAAGATCAGCTCTTCCACCCGGCCCGTGGCAATGGGGTCCAGGGCCGAGCAGGGCTCGTCCATGAGCACCACCTCGGGGTTCACGGCAATGGCCCGGGCGATGCAGAGCCGCTGCTGCTGCCCCCCGGAGAGGGCGGTGCCCGAGGCGTTCAGTCGGTCCTTGACCTCGTCCCAGAGCCCCACACGCTGCAGGGAGAGCTGCACGGTCTCCTCCTGCTCGGCCTTGGTGGTGGCCAGGCCGTGGATGCGCAACCCGTAGGAAATGTTCTCGAAAATCGATTTAGGAAAGGGGTTGGGCTTCTGGAAGACCATGCCCACCCGCATGCGCAGATTCACCACGTCCAGGCTCGGGTCGTAGATGTCCCGACCGTCCAGGGTGATGGTGCCGCTGACGCGGCAGCCGTCGATGAGGTCGTTGAGCCGGTTGAGGCAGCGCAGAAAGGTTGACTTGCCGCAGCCCGAAGGACCGATGAAGGCCAGGACCTGGTTGCGGGGCATGTCCAGGGACACCCCGTGAATGGCGTGGTTCTCGCCGTAATGGACGTTCACGTCCTTGCACTGCATGGCCAGGGGGCCCTTGCTGTCCGTGCTGTTGCTCTGTGCCATGCTCTCCACCGCTGCTTGTGTTTCGTCCAAAGGGTGCTGCGGAAAAAAGGCGGCCGGACCCGCAGGTCCGGCCGCGGAAACGTACTGCTCTACTTCAGGTCCTCGGCCTTGATGATGGCCAGTTCCTTGGTGCTCTTGGCGAACTGGGCACGCTCGGGGTCGGGCATGGGGATCAGGCCCTTGTCGGTGAGGTAGCCCTCGGCGCCCCAGGCCTTTTCGCTGGTGAACTCGGTGAGGAATTCCACGATGCCGGGAATGGTGCCCACGTGGGCCTTCTTCACGTAGAAGAACAGGGGGCGGGACACCTTGTAGGAACCATCGGCAATGGCCTCGAAGGTGGGCTCGACGCCTTCGATGATGGCGCCCTGAATCTTGTCCATGTTCTGGTCCAGGTTGCTGAACCCGAAGATGCCCAGAGCGGCGGGATTGGTGCCAAGCTTCTGCACGATCAGGCTGTCGTTCTCGCCGGCTTCAACATAACCGCCGTCCTCGCGGATGGTGTGGGCAGCGGCCTTGAAATCCTTGCCGTCCATCTTCTTGATGAACTCGAACTTCTTGGCGCCTTCTTCCATGACCATTTCCAGGAAGGCGTCACGGGTACCGGAAGTGGGCGGGGGGCCCAGCACTTCGATCTTCACGTCGGGCAACTCGGCGTTCACTTCCTTCCAGGTCTTGTAGGGGTTGGGCACGAGCTTCTCGGCGCCGCTGGGATCGGGCACGTCCTTGGCAAGACCCAGGTACAGGTCCTTGCGGGAGAACTTGAAAGGCTCGGTACCGCGGGCGTTGGCCACCACGATGCCGTCATAGCCGATCTTCACTTCCACCACCTCGGTCACGCCGTTGGCCACGCACTGTTCGAACTCGGACTTCTTGATGGCCCGGGAGGCGTTGCTCATGTCGGGGTGCTGCACGCCAACGCCGCCGCAGAACAGCTTGAAACCGCCGCCGGTACCGGTGGACTCGATCTTGGGGGTCTTGAAACCGCTGGTCTTGCCGAACTGCTCGGCCACCACCGTGGAGAAGGGGTACACCGTGGAAGAACCCACGATGCTGATGTAGTCGCGGGCCGAGGCCTGGGCGAACCCGGCAACGCCCAACAACAGGGCCATGACACACACGCTCAAAAGACCTTTACGCATTGCATCCTCCTTTGAAATTACCTTCGCGGCCGCAGATGCGGCCCTGCCTTGCACAGCTATTTCGTACCCGCCGGGACCACTCCGGTCCCCACGGGGGCGAAGCATCGTTCACGCCCTACCACTGCCGCTCGAAGCGCTTGCGCAACACCACCGCCAGGGCGTTCATGGCGATGAGAAAGGTCAGCAGCACCATGATGGCCGCCGAGGTGCGCTCCACGAAGGCCCGCTCGGCGCTGTCCGACCACAGGTAGATCTGCACCGGCAACACCGTGGCCGGGTCCGTGAAGCCCTGGGGGATGTCCACGATGAAGGCCACCATGCCGATCATCAACAGGGGCGCCGTCTCGCCCAGGGCCTGGGCCATGCCGATGATGGTGCCCGTGAGGATCCCGGGCAAGGCCAGGGGCAGCACGTGGTTCATCACCGCCTGCATCTTGGAGGACCCGATGCCCAGGGCCGCCTCCCGGATGGACGGCGGCACGGCCTTGAGCGCCGCGCGGCTGGAAATGATGATGGTGGGCAGGGTCATGAGGGTCAGCACCAGCCCCCCCACCAGGGGCGCCGAACGCGGCAGCCCGAAAAAGCTCAGGAACACCGCCAGCCCCAACAGGCCGAACACGATGGAGGGCACCGCCGCCAGGTTGTTGATGTTCACCTCGATGATGTCCGTCCAACGGTTCTTGGGCGCGAACTCCTCGAGATAGATGGCGGCGGCCACCCCGATGGGGAAGGACAAAAGCAGCGTCACCAGCAGGGTGAAGAAGGAACCGCAGGCCGCGCCCCAGATGCCCGCCAGCTCGGGATGCCGCGAATCCCCGGATGTGAAGAAGGTGGTGTTGAACCGTTTTTCGATACGCCCTTCGGCTTGCAACTTGTCCACCCACTGGGCCTGCTGCAGGCTCAGACGACTGACAATGCTCTCGTCCTCGCTGACCGTGATGGTCCCCTTGACGTACATGTCCACGTCGTCGGTGGTGGGCACCCAAAGCGACAGGGTGCGCCCGATGAGCGTCGGGTCCGCCAGGATCATGCTGCGCAGCCGGAAAGAAGCGCCGGTACTGGCCAGCACGTTGAGTTCCCGCAAGTCGGCACGTCCGCTGACCTCCGGAAAGAGGCTCCGCAGGGAATCCCGCACCAGGGCCTGATAATCCGCGGTCTCCAGGCCGTCCCGGGGCAGCAGCTCCGGGTTCAGGTACACCTCCAGCTTGATGTGCGTCTGCTGGAAGGCCGTGTACCCCTTGGCCACGATGCTGCTGAGCAGGGTGGCCAGCAGGGCCAGGCTCAAAAGGATGGCTCCCACGCCCAGGGCCTTGAAGACCAGTTCCTTGGCCCGCCGCCGCTTGAGGATGCTACGGCGCTGCTCGGGAGTCAGCGGATCGGTCCGGGAGGCTCGGGAAGAAGGCAGTTCGCTACTCATACTGTTCCCTGTATTTACGCACCACATAGAGGGCGATGATGTTCAGCACCAAAGTCACCGCAAAGAGCACCAGCCCCAGGGCAAAAGCCGCCAGGGTCTTGGGGCTGTCGAACTCGTGGTCCCCGATGAGCAGGGTCACGATCTGCACCGTCACGGTGGTCACGGCGGCAAAGGGGTTGGCCGTGAGGTTGGCGGCCATGCCCGCGGCCATGACCACGATCATGGTCTCGCCGATGGCCCGGGACACGGCCAGGAGAATGCCCCCCACGATTCCGGGCAGGGCCGCCGGGAGCACCACCTTGGTGATGGTCTCGGACTTCATGGCCCCCAGGCCGTAGGAGCCTTCCCGCAAGGACTGGGGCACGGCGTTGATGGCGTCGTCCGACAGGGAGGACACAAAGGGGATGATCATGATGCCCATGACCAGCCCCGCGGCCAGGGCGCTCTCCGAGGCGATGTTCAGCCCCAGCACGCCGCCGGAATCCCGGATCACCGGCGCAACCATCAGGGCCGCGAAAAAGCCGTAGACCACCGTGGGGATCCCGGCCAGGATCTCCATCAGCGGCTTGGTCACCGCCCGGAAGCGCCGGGAGGCGTATTCGGACATGTAGATGGCGGACAAGAGACCCACCGGAATGGCCACGGCCATGGCAATGGCCGAGATCAGGAAGGTGCCCACGAACACCGGCACCGCGCCGAAGGCCCCACTGGAGCCCACCTGGTCCGCGCGCAACGCGATCTGCGGACTCCAGCTCAGGCCGAACAGAAAATCCGTCACCGGCACCAGCTTGAAGAAACGCAGGGACTCGAAGAGCACCGAAAGCACGATGCCCAGGGTGGTGAATATGGCGATGGTGGAGCAGATGATCAGCAGCACCTTGAGCACTGCTTCCACGTCGTTGCGGGCCCGGTACCTGGGCGCGATCCTGCGCCAACCCAGCACCCCGCCCAGGAGCACCAGACAGAAGGAGGCCAGGGCCAGGGAAACGTTGCTCAGGGACTGCAGGCGCAGGTAATGCTTCGCGGCCTCCACGGTCACGGGGTGCTCCGCGTCCACCACGATATTGCCCCGCACCGTGTTCTTGACCTCGTTGAGGAACAGGGCCAGGCGCTCCTCGGGCAGCTCCCGGTACTCCTGGGGCAGCTCCGTCACCACCAGCTTGACGATCACCGTATCCGACATGATCTGCCAGGCGCTGAAGACCAGAAAAGCGGGGATGAAGCACCACAGGGCCACCATGGCCCCATAATACGGGGGGCGGGAGTGCAGGTGGCGGACCTTGTCCGCCCCTCCCACCACGCGGATGGCCTTGCGCATGCCCAGATAGAACATGCCCAGGGACAACAGCACGATCATGAACAGTATGGCTTGGGTCACGATGTCTCCCAACATCAACGGTTATCCAACACGACCGTCGCGCACTTCCCGGCCGCAGGGTCACTCATAGCGCCCCCGCGTGACGCTCCCGTCACGCCTCTGTGACAAACCGGAGCAGCCCTCCCGCCCCTGAATCTCCCGTCCATGCAGGGCAGGCATGATCGAGGCGGGCACCTGCAGCAGGCACGGCCCAAGGCCGACGCGCAACACACCCATGCTATGCGCGGCGTTTGTTACAGCCGTGCGACAGCCAGGTGAAAGTTATTGTTGCATTGTGGAAAACGCTGTGACTACGCAAGGATAGCGAAAGGAGCCCCGGCCAGAAAAGCCGGAACAGCGAACAAGGGCAGGAACGGTGCTACAACTGCAACTCCATGTACCGCACATCGGGCAGGGGGTTGTGATAATACGGGGGGCGCTCCACAAAGCCCAAGGCCGGGTACAGCCCATTGGCCTCGGCCATGCTGACCACGGTGTCCAGCACCATGCGGGTGTAGCCCGCGGCCCGGGCCCTGTCGATGCAGGCCTCGGCCAGACGGCGCCCCAACCCCAGCCCACGATATGCGGGGCGGACGTAGAGGCGTTTCATCTCGCAGGCCCGCTCCAGCCCCGCGCGCCGGACGTCGAGGTCCTTGCAGGGCAGCGGACGCAGGGCCACGCAGCCCGCGCTGTTTGCCCCGTTGACCGCCAGCAGCATCGCGCCCCCCGGAGGGGCGTAGGCCCCGGGCAAGGCGGCCAACTCCGCATCGAAATTCTGGAAACAAATGGAAAAACCCAGACCGGAGGCGTACTCGAGGAACAAGGCGCGCACCGCCTCCACGTGTTGCGGCAGGTGGGCCTCCACCCGATGCAAGGGCTGACTCATGACAGGACTCTCCGCTGGTTTTCCCGAACCTAGCGCCAAGACGAAGAAAAGAAAAGACCGGGCAGCGCCTTGCGTGGTCACCTGGCCGGGTGCGCAAGTGCCGCTTGCCGCGGCCCGCCGGATTGGCGTAGGTTGCGCCGTATTGCCCCTTTGCTCCAGGTCCAGCGCGGCCCGTCGGTTCCTGCGCCCGGCCTGCCCCTGCGGAGGGGCCCACCAAACCAGGAGGCTTTCCCATGCGCGCTGTCGTGTCTTTCCTGCTGTTGGTGTTGCTGTCCGTCGCCGCCCTGCCCGCCCATGCCCAGGAGCGGGTGCTGGTCCATTTCGTGGTGATCTCGGCCGGGGAGAATGTGACGGCCGCCGACTTCGCCGGCCTGAAAAAGGTCTTTCTGGAGCAGGCCGGGGGGTATACCGAACTGCCCGGCACCGTGGGCAGCGCCCTGGTCAACGGCCAGGCTGAACCGGAAAGCGTGAACACCAGCTTCCTGGTGGCCGGGGACCGGGACATCTCCACGGACATCAAGGCCTACGCCGCAGCCACGTCCAGCCTCGAGGAGCCTTTCATCCTGGTCTGGGAGGCCCAGCGCAAATAGCCCCCCAAGGGGGCACCCTGCCCCCACGCTACGCAGCGCAACCCGTACGCCTTGCCGTGACAGGGCATCCGTACAGCGGCTGCAACCCGGTGACGCGGGGCTGCAACGCGGCACGCTGCGCGGGGATTGCCGTGTTCACGAAATGGACAAAATCCTTTTCATCCTGGTTCACCCATGCTAACAATGCGGCATAGACAGCAAAAATCCGTTCGGAAACCGCGGGGCAGGTGAACCATGGCCGTTACGTCGTCGTTGATGGAACTGCGCAAGTTCCTGGCACCGGAGATCGTGTTCGGCCCAGGCGCGGCGGACTTGGCCGGAATGTACGTGCGCCACCTCCAGGCCCGCAAGGTGCTGGTGGTCACGGACTCCGGCGTGCTGCACTCGGGCTGGGTGGACAAGGTGTGCAAGAGCCTCAATGGCGACGGGGTGGGGTATCACGTGTACGCCGCGATCAGCCCCAACCCTCGGGAAGAGGAGGTCATGCACGGGGCCGAGCTCTTTGCCGCCCAGGGCTGCGACGCCATCCTGGCCATCGGCGGCGGCAGCCCCATGGACTGCGCCAAGGGCATCGGCATCGTGCACACCAACGGGATGCACATCCTGGAGTTCGAAGGCGTGGACCAGGTGCCCGTGCCCGGGCCGCCGCTCATTGCCGTGCCCACCACCGCCGGGACCTCGGCGGACGTGTCCCAGTTCGCCATCATCTCGGACCAGTCCCGCAAGGTGAAAATCGCCATTGTCAGCAAGACCATGGTGCCCGACGCCGCGCTCATCGACCCGGTGCTGACCACCACCATGGACGCGGAGCTGACGGCCTGCACCGGCCTGGATGCCCTGACCCACGCCGTGGAGGCCTACGTTTCCAACGCCAGCTCCCCCATCACGGACCTCTTCGCCCTCTCGGCCATGCGGCGCATCTTCGGCAACCTGGAGCGGGTCATCGCCGCGCCCCAGGATCTGGAAGGCCGCAGCGAGATGCTGCAGGGCAGTCTGGAGGCCGGGCTGGCCTTTTCCAACGCCATTCTGGGCGCGGTGCACGCCATGGCCCACAGCCTGGGCGGTTTTCTGGACCTGCCCCACGGCGCCTGCAACGCCATCCTGCTGCCCCATGTCATGCGCTTCAACCTCCAGGCCGCCGAGCCCCGCTTCCGGGACATGGCCGAGGCCATGGGCCTGGATCTCACGGGCCTCTCCCCGCGCGAGGCCGGACTGGCGGGCATTGACGCCGTGGACGCGCTCAAGCGCCGGGCCGGCATCACCAAGACCCTCGGCCAGTTGGGCGTGACCCGGGACATCCTGCCCGAACTGGCGGCCAAGGCCGTGGCCGACCCCTGCATGCTCACCAATCCCCGCCCGGCCGGCGTCAAGGAGGTGCTCGCCCTTTATGAGCAGGCACTCTGAAGAGCCGCCCCTTTCACTCCCCAACGGCGAGGAGTCCGAGGAGTCCCTGGCCCGGCAGCGCCGCAAGCTCATGGGACTGGGGGAGCGCTCGTTCCACAAGAGCTACTACCCGGAGCTGCGTAAACGCCTGGAAGAGCTGGAGCGGTTCCGGACCCTGCTGGATCAGGCCAATGACGGCATCTTCCTGGTCCTGCTGCCCACGGCCGTGCTGGTGGACTGCAACGAATCCGGGGCCAGGGCCCTGGCCAAGTCCCGCGAAGACATCCTGGAGCGGCCGGTCAGCGAGGTCTTTGCCAACATGGGGCGCGACGTGGTTCTGGGGGCCCTGGACGCCCCCCGCAATGGCGACACCGTGCACCGCGTGGTCTGCCTGGAGCATGGCCAGGGTGCCTGCCAGGCGGCCATGGAACTGACCATCTCCGTCCGGGCCATGGGCGAGGAGCACTACGCCGTCATCGTGGCCCACGACGTCACGGAGCGCATCCGCAACGAACAGGCCCTGCGCCAGGCCGAGGAAAAGTACCGCTCCATTTTCGAGAATGCCCTGGAGGGCATCTACCAGGTCGGCCTCGACGGCCGCCTGCTCAGTTGCAACCCGGTCATGGCCCGCATCATGGGCTACGGCTCGGAAGCCGAACTGCGGGCCGCCGTGCGAGACGTCCGCGAACAGCTCTATGCCGACCCCCTGGAACGGGAGCAGTTCCTCAAGGACATCATGTCCGCCGGCGAGGTGGTGGGGCGTGAACTGCGCTTCCGCTGCCGCAACGGCGATTTCATCTGGGCCTCCATCACCGCCCGCCTGGTGCGCGACGCTGCCGGAGATCCGCTGTTCATCGAGGGTTTTGCCGCCGACATCACCGAACGCAAGCAGGCACAGGAAGCCCTGGCCAGTCTCAACAAGCACCTGGAGCGCCTGGTGAACGAGCGCACCCAGGACCTGGAGCGCAAGGCCCAGGAGTTGGAGCAGGCCAACGCCCGGCTGCAGGAGCTGGACGAGCTCAAGACCAATTTCGTGTCCTCGGTCTCTCACGAACTGCGCACGCCCCTGACCTCCATCCTGGGCTTTGCCAAGCTCATTGCCCGGGACTACCTGCGCCTGCTGGAAAACGAGGACCTGGAGGCCTTGGCCAGGAATCGCTATGCCCAGCGCATCCTGGACAACCTGGTGATCATCACCCAGGAGAGCGAACGGCTCTCGCGCCTGGTCAACGACTTCCTGGACCTGGCCAAAATCGAGGCCGGGCGGTTGGACTGGCAGGACGAGCTGCTGGATTTCCGCCAGCTGGCCCAGGAGACCCTCACCGCCATGCAGGCGCAGATCGAGGCCCGCCCCGACGTGGTGGTGCACCAGGACATCGCCCCCGACATCCCACCCCTGCATGCGGACCGGGACCGCCTGACCCAGGTGCTGGTGAACCTGCTGACCAATGCCCTGAAGTTCACCCCCAGCGGCGAAATTCTGCTTTCGGCCTGCCACCGCGAAGGTGTGCTGCAGATCCGGCTGCGGGACACCGGCCATGGCATCCCCCGCGACGAATTGAGCAAGATCTTCGACAAGTTCCATCAGGCCGCGGACCGCACCGCCAGAGGCGAAAAGACCCAGGGCACCGGCCTGGGGCTGGCCATTGTGCAGAGCATCCTGGAGCACTACCAGGGCGAGATCTGGGCCGAGTCCGAACCGGGGCACGGCGCGGAATTCGTGGTGGAACTGCCGCTGCATGCCGCCAGGCACAGGATGGGCAGTGGCCAGAGCACGTCGGAGAAACTGCGCAGCCTTCAATTGTAAGCCCTGGCGCCCCTCCCGCCCGGAAAGATTGAGCTTTCCAAGGCCCTAACCGGCATGCTATTCTTGCGGCAAGCAGGAGGGCTTTGCCCATGTCCCTTCGGGGGGTTCGCTTCACCCTGGCCCTGTTCGCCGTCCTGATCATCTGCCTGGCCCCCCTCGCGCCGGGCAGGGGGCTCCCCCACGCCGCCGCCGAGCCGGTGCTGCTGGGCATCAACTACCCCCTCACCGGCCCCTACTCCGTGGAAGGCCTCGACCAGATCCGCGCCGCGCGCCTGGCCGTGGACGAGATCAACCACCTGGGGGGCATCCTGGGGCGCCGCATCGAACTCCTGACCCGGGATTCCGCCTCCGACGTGCTCATCACCCGCCTCAACGTCACCCAGCTCATCGACGCCGGCTGCGGCATGATCTTCGGCGGCTCCTCCTCGGCCGTGGCCATGGCCGCGGCGGACATCTGCCAGCAGCGCGGCGTGCTCTTCTTCGGCACCCTCACCTACTCCATGGAAACCACCATCCGCCACGGGCACCGCCACGCTTTTCGCGAGTGCAACGACACCTGGATGGCCGCCAGACTCATGGCCGACTGGCTGCAGGAGCACCATCCCGACGCCCGCTACTTCTTCATCACCGCGGACTACACCTGGGGGTGGAGCACCGAACAGAGCCTGCGCGAGGTGGTGGGGCTCCTGGACGCGCAGCAACATCCCCGGGTCCTGACCCCCCTGGGCGCCACGGACTTCACCGCCGCCCTGCAACAGGCCGAGGCGGCCGAGCCCCAGGTCCTGGTCCTGGTGCTCTTCGGCAAGGACATGGCC
>CAZNSV010000070.1:0-11079 GCA_964575775.1 uncultured Desulfovibrionaceae bacterium | reverse complement strand
GGGTGGACCGCATGCAGTCGCCGCGTGCCAAGATTCTGGTGGTGGAGGACGATCCCGCCATTCTCGGTGGACTTCTGGACGCACTGCAGTTCCAGGGCTTTGCGGTCCAGGGCGCGGCGGACGGCCCCCAGGGCCTGGAATTGGCACTTGGGGGTGGTTTCGACGTGGTGCTGCTGGACGTGATGCTGCCCGGCCTGGACGGCTTCGCCCTGTGCCGCAAGCTGCGGGCCAGACGCCCCTCTCAGCCGGTGATCATGCTCACGGCCAAGGGCGCGGAGGAGGATATGCTCGAGGGCTTCCGGGCCGGGGCCGACGACTACGTGAGCAAGCCCTTTTCCCTGCGCGAGCTGCTGGCCCGGCTGGAGGCCGTGTTGCGGCGCAGCGGCAAGACCCCGGACCTGACCCCGGTGCGCTTCGGTCGGCTGGTCTTCGACCCCGCCACCCTCAAGGCCTCGTACCAGGCCGAGGGCACCCCCCGCGAGGAGGACGTGACCCGGCGGGAGATGGACATCTTCGCCTACCTGGTGGCCCATGGGGAGCGCATCGTGACCAAGAAGGAGCTGCTCACCGAGGTCTGGCACTATGCCGACGCCGGCATCGAGACCCGCACCGTGGACATCCACATCCAGAAGCTGCGGCGCAAGCTGGCCAACCTGGTCGGGGAGCAGCCGGTGATCCTCACGGTGCGTGGCGAGGGCTACCGCCTCAATCCGGACGGCGAACCCTGAGCGCCATGCTGCCGCCCGTCCACCAAGCGCACGCCCGGCGCCTGCGGCTTTACATGCTCGCCTTTTGTGTGGCCCTGACCCTGCCCCTGGGCTACCTGATCCTGCGCACCCACCAGAGCATGCAGCGCGAGGAGGCGGCGGAGCTGCGCTACTTTGCCGAGACCCTGTTCAACGAGATGGAGGAGGAGCTGGCGCTCCTGGTGCAGCGGGAGGAGGCGCGCCCCATCGCGGATTACGGCATGGTCCAGGGCTTGGGAGCGGCGCCTCCCAATGGGGAAGGGGCAAAAGCCCCCACCGCGCCGCAGCAATCCTCGGCCGTGGTGGGCTATCTGCAGAACAATCCGGACGGTGGGTTCCTGGCCGTGGCCACGGCCGAGGACCCGTCCGCCAAGCTTACGGGCATGCGCGCCCTGAACGTGGTGAACGAGAGCGTCAACGCCCGGCGCCGCGACGTGCCCGAGCGGGTGCAGGTGCTGGCCGACCACGGGAGCGCCCCTTTCGTGACCCACCCCGCCCGCAGCAGCGCCCGGCTGGAGGAGGAATTGTTCGGGGAGGCGGCAGGGCCCCTGCCGCCGCTCCTGGCGGAACCGGGGCCGCCCCCGAGCATGGCGGACCGCTACCTGGACCCGCGCGGCATGAAGCCCAAAGCCCGGCTCGGAGGGGGCACGCCCCGCTTCGAACCCATGACCCGGGAGCAGCTCATGACCCTGGAGCGGGAAGGGGAACCGCCGCCGGGCGATGCGGTGTTCCTGCCCGCCCCGCCAGGACTGGAAGGGGCGGTCCCGTCCGCCCTGCGGGCCGAGGTGGAGCCCATGCAGTCCCTGCTGGTGGAGGACCGGTGGGCCTACGTCTACCGGCGCATCTTCATCGACAACCGGGTCTATCGCCAGGGCTTCGTGCTCGATCTGCAGCGCTTCCTGGAGGAGCAACTGCGCGACTACTTCGCGGGGCAGCCCATGGCCGGGTTCACGGCCCTGACCCTGTCCGTGCGGGAGCCGGGCAACGAGCCGGGGCGCGAACTCCTCTCCCTAAGTGGGGGCGCGGCCGTGGCGCCGGACGCGCCGGGCCTGACCCGCTCCTTCGGACGCCCCTTCGCTTTTTTCCACGCGGCTTTGCAGTGGGAGCACCTGCCCCTCTCGGAGGGGCGCCGGACCCTGGCCTGGGTCTCGGCCCTGCTGGCCCTGGTGGTGTTGGCCGGGCTCCTGGCCATCTACCGCAGCACGCAGCTGGTGCTGGAGCTGTCGGAGCGGCGGGCCGGGTTCGTGGCCTCGGTGACGCACGAGCTGAAGACCCCCCTGACCACCATCGCCCTGTACGCCGAGATGCTGGAGCAGGGCATGGTGCGGGGCGAGGCCCGGCAGCGGGAATATTTCCGGACCCTGTGGACCGAGGCCCAGCGTCTGTCCCGGCTCATCGGGGACGTGCTGGAGTTCGCCCGGCTGGAGCGGCGGCAACGCAGCCTGCGCCTGGAGGAGGGGGACCCCTGCGAGGTGCTGGCCGAGGCGGAGCGACTGCTGGCCGAGCCCCTGCGGCTGGAGGGCTTCAGTCTGCGGGTGGAGCGGCCCGAGCCCCCTTTGGGGGCGGTGTTCGACCGCGACCTCTTGCTGCAGATCCTGCGCAATTTGGTGGAAAACAGCGTGAAGTTCGGCAAGCACCTGCCGCGCCGGGAGATCGTGCTGCGCGCCAGCGCGGAACCCCGTGGGGTGCGGGTCACGGTTGCCGACACCGGGCCGGGCATTCCCCCCCAGGCCCTGAAAAAGGTCTTCGAGGACTTCTACCGCGTGGACAACGGCCTGACCCGGGAGACCCAGGGCACGGGCCTGGGCCTGGCCCTGGTGCGGCGCTTCGCCGAGGCCATGCGCGCCAGCGTGCAGGCCGAGAACAACCCTGGGGGCGGGTGCAGCATCTCCGTGCTCCTGCCCCGCACCGGGAGCTGAAGACCACCCCGGCCGTGCGCCTCCTCGCCAAAAAGGGGGGCGGTCCGTGCGCGCAAGCCCTTGCGGGGCGCGGGATCCCCGTGACCTTCCAGTCTTGCAAATCATCCTCTCTTAGTATAGTACGGGCCATCCAGCCGATAGTGTGGTCGCCGCCGTTGTCCTGAGAACCAGGGCACGGCGCGTTGTCGGCGTCCGAACCGCAGCCTCATTTGGAGTACCCCTTGCCCCCCAGCACGTTGACCGATTCTCGGGTCGAGTCCAGGCCCGGTGCGCCGCGCGATGTGGTGACCGGACCCACGGTGCCGGCTCCGGCCTTGTCTGTGGTCCAGCCCGCGCCCCCTTTGGAGCGGGCGCCGACGCCCCTGCTCTGTGGGCAATCCGAGTCGGCCTTTTTCGATGTCATGCCCGTGGGGGTGGTGCAGGCGGATGCCCTGGACAACATCTTCTACGTGAACCCCGAGTTCTTCCAGCTGACGGAATGCACGCTGGAGGACCTGAGCTACATGAATTTTCAGGACGTGCTGAGCATTTTCTGTCTGGGGCTGCCCCTGGACGGGCCGGAGATCCAGTGCCCGGAGAACAAGTGGCACGCCATGGAGAAGTACATCCGGCGCAGCGACGGCTGCAACGCCTGGGTGCGCATCCATGTCTCCACCCTGCGGCGCCCGGACGGCTCGCTCTGCCGGCAGCTGCTGGTGGAGGACGTGACCCGCTACAAGGACCTCATCGACCTGCTGCTCAACCGCAAGAAGCGCTACCAGTCCATTGTGGAGCGGCGTCCGGACCCGGTGTGCTGTTTCCTGCCGGACTGGACCCTGACCTTCGTGAACAAGCCCTTCTGCCGCTGGTTCCACCGCGACCGGGGGGACATCCTGGGCGAGGATTTCCTCTCCCTGCTGCCGCTGCACGAGCGGGAGCGCTGCACCCGCGCCGTGGAGTCCATCACCCCCGAAGAGCCCATGGTGGAGTTCGAGTGCCGCATGGAGGACGGGGAGCGGCCGGTCTGGTTCCGCTGGGTGGTGCAGGGCTTCTTCTACAATACCGGATACATCAAGGACTATCAGGCCTTCGGCATCGACATCACCGAGCAGAAGATCATGGTCTCGGGCATTGCCCACGACATCAACAATCCCAACAACTTCATCATGCTCAACCTGCCCCTGGTGCTGGACCTCTGGTCCCGGGTGGCGCCGCTGCTGCTGGAGCCCGGGCCGCGCAAGGCCGCCATTCCCGGGGGGCTCTCCGTGGAGGACGTGCTGGAGCACGTGCCCCAGCTGTTGTTGGGGGCCATGGAGGGCTCGCGACGCATCAAGGAGCTGGTCAACGAGCTGCGGGCCGTGTCCCGCCAGAACATGGAGAGCGGGTTCGAGCTTTTGTCCCTGGAGGACGTGGTGCGCTCGGCCACCTTCTTCATGCGCAAGACCCTGGAGAAACACACCCGGCATTTCAGCGTGCAGGTGGAGCCGCACCTGCCCCGCGTGCGGGGGCGGCGGCAGCGTCTGGAGCAGGTGCTCATCAATCTGCTGCACAACGCCTGCCTGGCCCTGCAGTCCCCGGAGCAGGCCATTGCCCTGCACGTCAGCCGCGCGCCAGACGGGGGGGTGCTCCTGGCCGTGGAGGACCAGGGCGAGGGCATCGCGCCCGAGGACCTGCCCCGCGTCACGGATCCCTTCTACTCCACTCGGCGGGAGCGCGGGGGCACCGGGCTCGGGCTGTCCCTGTCCCTGAGCATTGCCCGGGAGCACGGCGGGTCCCTGGATGTGGCGTCAACCCCCGGCGTGGGCACCGTGGTCACGGTGAGCCTGCCCGGGAGCGCAGCGGAGAGTGCCACGGCATGAGTCAGAAGATCACCCCCAGCGCCCCCATTTTGTTGGTGGACGACGAAGAACAGGCCCTGCAGAGCTACGCCCTGAACCTGCGCTACCACGGTCTGGGCAACACCGTGAGCTGCAGCGACAGCCGCCGGGTGCCGGCCCTGCTGGCCGAACAGCCCTATTCCCTGGTCATGCTGGACCTGTGCATGCCCCACATGCCCGGGGAGGAGCTGCTGCACCTGATCCAGGACAAGTACCCCACCCTGCCCACCATCGTCATCACCGGGCTCAACGAGGTGGACGTGGCCGTGCGCTGCATGCGGGCCGGGTCCACGGATTTTCTGGTCAAGCCCGTGGACCGCAACCGGTTGCTGCAGGCGGTGCGGGAGGCCCTGGGCAAGGCCACGCCCGAGGAGGCCGCGCCCCCGCCGGTGGAGGAGGACGAGGCCGGACACTGCTTCATCGTCCGGGATCCGGCCATGTTGCAGGTGCGCCAGGCCATCCGGGCCGTGGCGGCTACCGGCGCGCCGGTGCTCATCGTGGGCGAGACCGGGGCGGGCAAGGAGCTGGTGGCCCGGGCCATCCACGAGGCCAGCGGATGCAAGGGGCGTCTCGTGGCCGTGAATACCGGCGGCCTGGACGACATGCTCTTCGCGGACACCCTGTTCGGCCACGCCAAGGGTGCCTTCACCAGCGCCACGGGTGCCCGGGCCGGACTGGTGGAGGCCGCCGCCGACGGCACCCTGTTCCTGGACGAGATCGGGGACTTGGCCCTGGCCTCGCAGCTCAAGCTGCTCAGACTGCTGCAGGAAAAGGAGTACTACCCCCTGGGCAGCGACAGCCCCCGTCCTTCTCGGGCGCGGATCATCGCGGCCACCAACCTGGACCTGGACCTGCTCGCGGATCCGGCCCGGTTCCGGCGCGACCTCTTTTTCCGGCTGCGCACCCATCTCTTGCGCATCCCGCCCCTGCGTGAACGCCCCGCGGACCTGGGGCCCCTCACGGAGCACTTCCTGGCCCGCTATTGTCGGGAGCTGGGGCGCCCCTATCAATCCCCCAGTCCGGCCCTGCTGGAACTGCTGGGCAACTACCCCTTTCCGGGCAACGTGCGCGAGCTCAAGGCCATGCTGCAGAACGCCGTGGCGCTGCAGGACAAGGCCGGAGGCCTGGAGACCGCGGTGCGGGAATGGCTGCAGGACGGCATCGGGGAGCGCTCCTTCGGGACCGGACTGGCCCTGCAGAGCGACTTCTGGCCCCAGGAGGGCTTTCCCACCCTCAAGGAGGCGCAGGAGCGGATGATCGCCGAGGCCCTGCGGCGGGCAGGGGGCAAGCAGAGCGAGGCGGCCCGGCTGCTGGGCATCACGCGCCAAGCCCTGAACCAGCGGTTGCAGCGCTCCCGGCAGGCTTGATGCCACGCATGCAACGACACGGAATCCTTCACCAACCACCGCAACGGCAACAGGCCGGGGCGGTGCGGCGCCCTGGCGCGCCGACCACACCGGGCAGGTCGGGACGCGGTCCTTGGCCTGCCCCGCGTATTGAATCGGAACAATCCAATTGATTTCAAATTGTTCATCCGGCCCTTTGCGCCCGGAAAGGGGCCTGTGCGGCCCTTTGGGGCAAGAAAACTTGACTGGTCAAGGGGTGTTTACACGGCCCGGCAGGGCTTGGGGCTGTAGGGCGCGCAGTGATTCCTGCCCACGGCGGTCAAGGAATCTTGTCAGCCTGCTGCGGTATGAAACCCGGAAGAAAGTGCAACAATCCCGCAATGGCGCGGATAATCACGCGGGCCTCGGCTTGGCCCGCCCCTTGCTTAGTGTGGCGTACAGCACTCGGAAATGTGCGGGCGGTCCGCCCGCCACAATGTATCCACCCTATGCAAAGGAGCGGCTGAGGTCATGAAGAAACTTCTCATTCTGGGTTCCGGAGCCGGCGGGGTCATGGTGGCCACCAAGATGCGCAAGAAACTCAACCCCAAGGAGTGGAAGATCACCATCATCGACCGCACCTGGCAGCACCACTACCAGGCCGGTTGGTTGTTCGTGCCTTTCGAGATCTACTCCATCGACGACTGCATCAAGCCCCAGACGGATTTCATTCCTCCTGGCGTGGACTTCGTGCAGGACGAGATCACCAACATCGATCCGGTGAGCAAGGTGGTGACCTGCAAGAACGGCAAGCACACCTACGACTGGGTGGTGGTGGCCACGGGTTGCCGCATCGCCCCCGACGAGGTGGAGGGCATGGAAGACGGTTGGATGAAGGACATCCACACCTTCTACACCCCCGAGGGTGCCCAGGCGCTGCGCAAGAGGCTCAAGCATTTCGAGAAGGGCAAGCTGGTGCTGAACATCGCTGAGATGCCCATCAAGTGTCCGGTGGCGCCGCTGGAGTTCGTGTTCCTGGCCGACTGGTTCTTCATGATCAACGACAGCCGCTGCAACATCGAGATCGAGCTGGTGACGCCGCTGTCCGGTGCCTTCACCAAGCCCGTGGCCGCGCAGGTGCTGGGCGATCTGTGCGAAGAGAAGAACATCAAGATCGTGCCCCATTTCGAGATCGGCTCCGTGAACGCGGAGAAGAAGACCATCGAGTCCCACAAGGGCGAGGAAGTGGACTACGACCTGCTCATCGCCATTCCGCCCAACATGGGTTCCAAGGTCATCATGGAGAGCGAGATCGGCGACGTGATGGGCTACATGGACACGGACCACCACACGCTGAAGTCCAAGCAGTACGAGAACATGTACATCATCGGCGACGCCACCAACGTGCCCACCTCCAAGGCCGGTTCCGTGGCCCACTACGAGTCCGACGTGGTGGCGGAGAACCTGCTGCGCGAGATCGAGGGTCTGGCCCCGCGTCCCGAGTTCGACGGCCATTCCACCTGCTTCATCGTGTCGGGCTACGAGAAGGCCATTCTCATCGACTTCAACTACAAGATCGAGCCGCTGCCCGGTAAGTACCCCTTCCCCGGTCTGGGCCCCATGTCCCTGCTGGAAGAGACCTACTTCAACTACTGGGGCAAGATGATGTTCAAGTGGGTGTATTTCAACCAGATGCTCAAGGGCAAGGAGCTGCCCCTGGAGCCCCAGATGTTCATGGCCGGCAAGAAGCGCATGGGCGCTTGCGCGGTCTAGGGGGGGTCCATGACAAACGATCAGCTCATACTCGAGAAATTGGAGATCATCGAAGCCGAGCTCATGGAGATCAAGAAGGCGCGTCAGGGCATCGAGGAGCTCAAGGAAGACCTCAATCCCCTGATCAAGCAGTCCTTCCAGATCATGCTGCGCGAGCTCGGCGAGGTGGAGTCCGGATTCCAGCTGGAGGACGTGTTCCTGCTGACCAAGCGGGTCATGCGCAACATGAAGAACATGGCCTATGCCCTGGATCAGCTGGAGAACTTCATCGAGCTCTGGCACACCATCGAGCCCCTGCTCAAGTCCGCCGTGAGCCACGGCATCCGCGAGCTGGGCGTGCTGGAGCAGCGCGGCGTGTTCCGCACCTACGCGGCCATGCTGGAAGTGCGCGCCAAGGTGGCCCAGCACTACGGCCCCGAGGACATCGAGGCCATGGGCGACAGCTTCGTGCAGATGCTGGGCTTGCTCAAGAAGATGTCCAACCCGGAGCTCATCGGCTTCCTGGAGAAGCTCACCGAGCTGCCGCTGGGCGTCAAGCTGGACCAGGCCAAGCCCATGGGCATGCTGGGTCTCATGACCGCCATGCGCGACCCGGAGCTGCGTCAGGGGCTGGGTGTCGGCATCGAACTCACCAAGGCCCTGCACAAGCTGCAGCAGCCTGAAACGAAATAGCCCGTACAACGACGGAGACAGATATGCCCAAGAAAATCCTGATCATCGACGACGATCCCGAAATCACTTCCTATCTCAAGGACCTTTTCGAGGAGCAGGGCTACGCCACGGTCACGGCCGGGGACGGTGTGGAAGGCATCGCCATGGCCCAGCTGCACAAGCCGGACTGCATCACCCTGGACATGGACATGCCCGGCCGCGGCGGGACCCTGTTCTACATCAAGCTGCGCCAGGAGCCCTCCCTGGCCGAGATCCCGGTGCTGGTCATCAGCGGCGTGGGGCCCCGTCCCCCGGCGATCAGCAAGCGCGTGCCGGTCATCACCAAGCCCGTTGAGCCCGTGAAGACCCTGCGTCTGGTCAAGGAGCTGCTCGGCGAGAACTAAGTCAGATTCAGAATAACCAATTACTGCGCGCCCCTCTCCTGTTTGCCACAGGAGGGGGGCGTGCCCCGCTCCGGCCCGCCGGACCAGTCGCGAGGAGCCATGCCATGCCCGAACGCATCCTGATCGTGGACGACGAAGAGGCCATCCGCCAGATACTCACCCTGTCGGTCATGGACCTGGGCTACGAGGCCCGCGCCGCGGCCAACGGCGAGGAGGCCCTGGGGCTGCTGGACGACTACGACCCCGCCATCGTGCTCACGGACATCAAGATGCCGGGCATGGACGGTATCGAGCTCTTGCGCCGCATCAAGGAGCACAACGCCGAGATCGAGGTGATCATGATCTCGGGGCACGGCGACATGGACCTGGCCATCCAGAGTTTGCAGTACGAGGCCCTGGATTTCATCACCAAGCCAGTGCGCGATCCGCTGCTCATCAACGCGCTCAAGCGCGCCGTGGAGCGTATCGGCATGCGCCGCCAGATCCGCGACCACACCCGCAACCTGGAGCGCATCGTCAAGGAGAAGTCCGCCCGCCTGGTGGAGCTCGAGCGCCAGATCGCCGTGGGGCAGGTGGTGGAGGGGCTCTCCGCCACCCTCAGTAGCCTCACCGAAGCCCTGGAGGAGCAGCCCGGCTACTTCAACCAGCTGCCCTGCTTCATCTCCATCCACAACCGCTATCTCGAAATCGTGGCCGTGAACGAGCTGCACAAGGCCCGCCTGGGCGACTACACCGGCCGCAACAGCTGGGAGGCCTACGCCCACCGCGAGGGCAGCGGCAACGCCTGCCCCGTGCAGATGACCATCGAACACGGCCAGGGGCTGCGCAGCCGCGAGACCCTGGTGGCCCAGGACGGACGCGAGATTCCCGTGCTGGTGCACACCGCCCCCATTTTCAATCAGAAACGCGAGGTGGAGCTGGTCCTGGAGATGTCCGTGGACATCTCGGAGGTCAGCCGCCTGCAGGAGCAGGCCCGGGCCGCCACCGAGAAGTTCCAGCGCCTCTTCGACGCCGTGCCCAGCGCCATTGCGGTGATCGACAAGGACTTCCGGGTGGTGGAGGCCAACCGCGTCTACCGTCGGGAGCTGGGCGAGGCCCACACCGCCCCTTGTTTTGAACTGCTGCAGCGCCGCCAGGAGCCCTGCAGCCACTGCGTGGTCCAGGACACCTTCATCGACGGCGAATCCCACTCCCTGGAGACCGTGCTGGTCACGCTGCAGGGCGAGACCCGCAACGTGCTGCTGCAAACCGCGCCCTTGCACGACGAGACGGGACAGATTACTCAGGTCCTGGAAATCGCCATCGACATCACCCAGATCCGCGCCCTGCAGGATCACCTGGCCTCCCTGGGCATCATGCTGGGGTCCATGTCCCACGGGGTCAAGGGGCTGCTCACCTCGCTGGACGGGGGCGTCTTCAAGGTGGATGCCGGCCTGCGGCGCGACGATCCGGAAAAGGTCCGCGAAGGCTGGCCCATCGTGCGGGACAAGATCGGGCGCATCCGCAAGATGGTGCTGGACATCCTGTACTACGCCAAGTCCCGCGAGCCGGAGCTCGCCACCGTGGACGTGCGGGTCTTCAGCCAGGACCTGGTGGACATCGTGGCGCCCAAGGCCGCCGCGTTGGGGGTGGGGTTCGCGCTGGAGAGTGCCCCCGACCTCGGGGTCTGCGAACTTGACGAAACCGCCATGACTTCGGCCATGGTCAACTTTCTGGAGAACGCCCTGGACGCCTGCGCCGAGGACAAGAGCAAGCCCGAGCATCGGGTGGAGCTGTCCGTGCAGACCCGAGGCGACTTCGTGATCTTCCGCATCCGGGACAACGGCATCGGCATGGATGAAGAGACCCGCAGCAAGATCTTCACCTTGTTCTTCTCCTCCAAGGGCTCGCGCGGCACGGGGCTGGGACTCTTCATCTCCAGCCGCATCGTGGAGCAGCACAAGGGGAGCATCCTGGTGGAATCCACGCCCGGGGAGGGTTCGGTCATCCAGGTCACCCTGCCCAGGAGCAGGGGCGAGGCCTGAGCATGGCTCCGTCGGGCCTGGGCCGTTTGTTCCTGCGGTTGGCCGCCCCCATCCGGCGGCGGCTGATCCTCAAGATCGTCATTCCCATCCTGGGCATGGTCCTGGTCTGTCTGTTCATCTGGGTCTTTTTCCACACCGCGTCCAAGCAGGAGCTTTACAAGGAGCAGTTGCTGGCCGAGGCGGACCGCATCGGCGAGACCATCAAGCTGGGGCTGCACTACGCCATGCTGCTCAATTCTCGGGACGACATCCGGGCCATCGTGGAGAACTACGGCAAGCTCGACGCCATCGAGAACATCCGGGTGCTGAACAAGGCCGGGGAGGTCATGTTCTCCAGCCAGGAGCTGCACGACGACACGCCCCTGACCAGGGACGCGCCCC
>CAZNSV010000069.1:0-11098 GCA_964575775.1 uncultured Desulfovibrionaceae bacterium | reverse complement strand
GATCACGCCCAATCTGGGCCTGGAAAGCGAGATGGGCGCCGACTCCCAGAGCGGGGTGGGCCTGAACTGGCGGATCGACTACTGAGCCGGGGCTGCCTTGTCCGGCCTCGAGGCCCCGCCCTCGGCCCGCAGGCCCTGGGCCAGGAGCTCGGCCAGGCTCAAATTGTGCGCGCTGGCGGTCTGCAGCCGCTCCAGTTGTCCCAGCTCGTGCCGCAGGGGCGCGTAGAGCCCTGAGTCGCCGGGCCCGACGTCCTCCTCCGGGTTGTGCAGAAAGACGTCCAGCACAGCCTTCAGGCGCAGGTTCTCCGGCGCCTGCCGCAGCACGTGGACCTCGCCTTCGTCCTCCAGCCGGGCGAGCATGCCGCTCCGCTCCAGCCGCTCCAGCAAGGGGCGCAGCACCGGCGCCGGCACCTCCAGCTCGCGGCTCAGATCCTCCAGGGACAGGGGCGCCCCACCGGCCGCAAAGTCCTTGGCGATGCGCAGCAGGGCCCGCAGGGCCAGTTCGGCCCGCCCCACCGGACTCACATCCGCGAACCGGGCCTTGCTCTCCAGGGTCCGGCCATGCTGCAGCACAAAGCACAGCTCCGCCCCAAACAGCACGATCACCCAGCTCAAATAGACCCAGACCAGAAAGAGGGGCAGTTGCGCGAAGCTGCCGTAAATGGCGTTGTAGTTGGCCGCGCCCACCTGGAAGGTGATGTAGCCCCACTGGGCGAGCTGCCAGATGGTGCCCGCGACCATGCCTCCGAGCAACGCAGGCAACGGCCGCACCCGCGTGTTGGGCAGCAGGAGGTAGATGAAGGTCAGGGCCAGCCACATGATACCGTAAGGGGCGAACTTGAGCAGCATCAGGTAGAGGGTGCTGAGCACCTCGTTTTCCAACAGATGCGCCACCACCGTATTGCTGCGCAGGGTGGCGGAAAGGCTCACGGCGGCCACGGTGAGCAGGGGCACGATGAGGATGGTGGTGATGTAGTCGCTGACCTTGCGCCGCCAACTGCGCCCCTTGCGGACACCCCAGATGGCGTTGAAGGTGTTCTCCACGTTGGCGATGAGCATGACGCTGGTGGAAAAGAGCAGGGTCACGCCCACCACGCCCAGGGTGCGCACGTTGGTCTGGGAGATGTAGGCGATGATGTGGTCGACCACCTCCTCGCGCCCGGCGGAGAGCCGCAACAGCAGGTCGCGGATGAACTCTGTGTTCTGGAAATCGAAGCCCTTGAGCACGGAAAAGGCCACGGCCAGGAACGGCACGATGGAGAGCACGGTGGTGTAGGTCAGGGCCGAGGCCCGCACGAAGAGCTGGTCCTCGTTCACGGCCCGGACCAGGATGCGCAGGTGGAGCAGCGTCTGCGCCAGCAACTGGGAGGTCGCGAGGCTTTGCCCCAACATGGGGGGGCGCTGCGTCCCGGAACTCGCGCCCCTGGTGGGTGCCGGGACCTTGGGGTGCGTCTGCCCGGTCGCGGCTCGGGAGGGCGCGTCGGTCCCGAGGCGTGGGGCCGGACCGGCGGTGCCACGCACTGGGGACGCCTGGCGGCGGGGCTTGGCGCTCATGGGCAGCGCTCCCGGCCTGCCGTGGTCAACTGCATGCTGTGCGAACCTCCTGTTTGGCGCGGGGCTCAGGCTGCCGGGTGGAAGGCGGCGCGGCCGCTCCACATCCCTGCCCGGCGTGGCGAGATGCGTGACAGTAACCGTGGCCCCTTGTGGTTTCGGCCCGGGTCATGCGATGACAATTGGCACCAGCTTAGAACATGGTCAGTCCCCTGTCCACCCTCGGGACATTTTCGGGGCCTAACTGAAAAAAATACTTGCCAAGCCCCAGCATAGTGAGTACTAGTGGCCTTTCGCGATTGGCCGAGGTAGCTCAGTCGGTAGAGCAGGGGACTGAAAATCCCCGTGTCGGCAGTTCGATTCTGTCCCTCGGCACCACGAACAAAAAGCCCTTGCGGTGAACACCGTGAGGGCTTTTTTGCGTTGGGCCTACTCCTCGCCAGCCGCCCCCGCAGGGGTTTACAGGCCAACGTCACGCCTTCTGGTCACGTTGCCAGCAAGGGGCGCCCCCCTCCCCCAAGCGGTAGAACCTGCCGTGGCAAACATTTTGCTAATCACCTATTGCCAGTGCTTATTAGGCCGATAAGGCTGCACACACCTTGGCTGGGGGGACTCCTCTCCAGCGCGGTCAGGGTTCTGAAAGGCTCAGCGACAAAGCCTTTCACGGGGGGAACCGAGCATGTCCCTGGTCATCAATCACAACATGATGGCGGCAACGGCCGCTCGGAACCTGGGGACGGCATTTGCTTCCCTGGGCACTTCCGTGCGCCGACTCTCCAGCGGTCTGCGCGTCAACACGGCGGCGGACGACGCTGCCGGGCTGGCCATCCGCGAAATGATGCGGGCGGATATTGCCGCCATCAACCAGGGCATCCGCAATGCCAATGACGCCGTGAGCCTGCTCCAGACCGCCGACGGCGCCCTGGGCGTGATCGACGAAAAACTGATCCGCATGAAGGAACTGGCGGAGCAGGCCGCCACCGGCACCTACAACTCCACGCAGCGCCTGATCATTGATTCCGAGTACCAGGCCATGGCCTCGGAGATTACCCGCATTGCCAACGCCACCAAGTTCAACGGCATCCATCTGCTGAACGGAAACCTCTCCGGAGCGACGCACGACGGCTCCGGCCTGGTCAGCACCGGCAAAATGAAGATCCACTTCGGCACCGGCAACGATTCGGCCGAGGATTACTACTACATCCAAATCGGGATTGCCACGGCCAGCGCGTTGGGATTTGGAAGCAGTTCAATAACAACTTCTGCTTATGCCAGCTCTCACAATCTAATTGCCGGGCCCTCAGATTCGCTGCAATCTGTATTTCAAAGCTATGGGGAACCTGATGCCGCAACTAGAAATCAGTTTTCTCTTTCAACAACAGCACAAATCTACACAACAAGTGGACAAACTTCTCCAGTATACGCATTTGTTGACGACACATCCGGAAACACACACGCTTTGCGATTTGATGTTGCCGGTGGCACATGGAGCTATACCAGTGATACAAACCTAAGCCAATCTGGAGGGGCCGCCTCAATCTCCACCCAGCAGCTGGCCCAACAGGCCTTGCGCACCATCGACAACGCCATCGTTTCCAAGGACAACATCCGGGCCCATCTGGGGGCGCTGCAGAACCGCTTCCAGAACACCATCACCAACCTGGAAATCCAGGCCGAGAACCTGCAAGCCGCCGAGTCCAGAATCTCCGACGTGGACGTCTCCCTGGAGATGACCGAGTTCGTGCGCAACCAGATCCTCACCCAGGCCGCGGTGGCCATGCTCGCCCAGGCCAATTCCTTGCCCAGGATGGCCATGCAGTTGCTGGGCGGCTAGGGTTGGCCCCCGGCCTGAAAGCGGCGCCCCTCGGCGTCCGCGGCCTTGAGGGCGTCCCGGACCAGCTCCGGGGCAATGGCCACGGGCTCGTTGTGGATGCTCTCGTCCGGGGCGCAGGCCTTTTGCGCGACCCGGAGCAGGTCCTGCTCCGTGGGGCGCTCCAGCCCCAAAGCGGCAAAGGTGGTGGGCAGGCCCAGCTCGGCGCACAGGGCGTAGACCTCGCGCACCAGGGGCGGGGGATTGTCTCTGAGGAAAAGCGAGGCGAGCACGCCGAAGGCCACCTTCTCGCCGTGGTACAGGCCCCGGACCTCGGACAGGGCGGTCAGCCCGTTGTGGATGGAGTGGGCCGCGCCCAGTCCGCCGCTCTCGAAGCCGAGCCCGCTCAGCAGCGTGTTGGCCTCGACCACCCGCTCCAGGGCAGGCGTGACCACCCCGGCCTGGCAGGCGGTGAGGGCAAAGAGCCCAAAGTCCCGGACGGTTTCGTAGCACAGCCGGGCCAGGGCGTGGGCCGTCATGGAGCCCACGTCGCCGGCGATGTTGCGCCCCCGCGCCATGCGGCAGGACTCCGCCTCGAACCAGGTGGCCAGGGCGTCGCCCATGCCCGCGACCAGGAAACGGGGCGGGGCCTGGGCAATGAGGCTGGTGTCCACGAGCACCACGTCGGGGTTGCGCGGCAGCAGGTCCACCCGCTGAAAGATCCCCTCGTTGGAGTAGATCACGCAGACCGAGCTGCACGGGGCGTCCGTGGAGGCGATGGTCGGCACCACGACCACGGGCACTCCGGCCCGGGCCGCCACGGCCTTGGCCGTATCCAGGGTCTTGCCCCCGCCGATGGCCGCAATGGTCTGGGCCCTGAAATCCAGGGCCGCGGCCAGCAGGCGCTCGATCTCCCGGTCCGTGCACTCCCTGCCGAAGCGCTCCACCTGCACTGCCCCGCCCTGTTCAATCTGGGGCAGGACCCCTGGCAGCACGTGCTCCAGAGGGTGCGGCGAACAGATCAGGAAATGCCGCTCACCCAGGCGCGCCAGCTCCGTGCCCAGGCGGGCCAGGGCCCCGCGGCCTTGAACGTAGCGCCCCGGAAACAAGGTGGTGCTGATCATCTCTCCTCCTCGGCAGTGGCTGCCCTTGGTCCTGCGGCGGGCCGGGCGTGGTGTCGCCAACCGGCCTCTGCTCGGCAATGGTGCTTTACCGAGGAAAGCTACCCCCCCCCTTCACGCTCTGACAAGTGGCTTAGCAGTGCCGGTCGCCTTTGATCCAGGGTCATGATGCCGCCCCAATGATTTCCAAACCCTTGTCGCCATTGCGAACGTCGCGACGCGAGGCAGAAGAAACCCCTGGCGCCCCCCACCGAAGTTCAGTGACCTTTCCCGCCCATGTGTGTATGATAGCGTAAACGCTCACCCCGCGGACCGTTCAGCCTGGTGCTGCGAGGAGTCTGTCGTGCAGATCCGCAAGTCCTTTTACGCCGAAATCCTGCTGCCGAGCCTGCTGGTCCTGGTCCTGCTGGCCGGGACAGTCTTTTTCGTGATCCTGCCCTTTGTGCAGCAGTCGCTACTGGACCGGAAAAAAGAGCTGATCCGCGAGGAGGTGGCCACGGCCTTCAGCGTGCTCGAGCACCTGCACCAGTTGGCCGAGGACGGGGAGTTGAGTGAAGACGAGGCCAGGGCCGAGGCCCTGGAACGGCTGCGCCACCTGCGCTACGGCAGCGAGCAGAAGGACTACTTCTGGGTCACGGACCAGGGCCCCACCATGCTCATGCACCCCTGGCGGCCGGACCTGGAGGGACAGGACCTGACCGAATTCCGCGACGTGGCCGGCAAGCGGCTCTTCGTGGACATCCTGGACCGCGTGCGGGCCGACGGCAGCGGATTCGCCGATTACATGTGGCAGTGGAAGGACGACCCGTTCAAGATCGCCCCCAAGCTGTCCTTTGTGCGGCGTTTCGCGCCCTGGGGCTGGGTCGTGGGCACCGGGGTCTACGTGGAGGACGTGCAGCAGGAGATCCGGCGCATCACCCAGCGCATGGTCTGGATTCTCAGCGGTTTCACGGTGCTCATCGGCTGCATCCTCAGCTTCCTCACCCACCGCAGCCTGCAGATCGAGCGCGAACGCGGCGCCTACGAACAGGACCTCAAGGAATCCCGGGAGCGCTACAAGGCCCTGCTGGAGTCCACCACCGAGGGCGTTTTGTTGATCGGCAACGGCCGCCCCGTGTACGCCAATCGCACCCTGTTCCAGATGCTGGGGCATGCCGAGACGGACCCGGCGGAGCTGGACCTGGACGGGCTCTTTGCGGAGCCCAGGAACGAGGCCCATGTGGGGGCGCGGTTTTTCCGGGCCATGCTGGAAGGGCGCGAGCACCCGCCCCAGTTCGAGGCCGTGCTGCGCCGCAAGGACGGAGGCGAGCTCGACGCCGTGCTCCTCTGCTCCCCCATGGCCATTGGCGAACAGAGCGGGGTCTCGGTGGTGATCCGGGACATCTCCGCCCAGAAGGCCATTGCCGAGCGCTTCGAGCAGTCCCTGAGCACTGTCCAGTTCCTGGCAGAGAACATCAACGTGGGGGTGCTGCGCCTGTCCATCGGTCGCGGGGGGCGGGTGGTGGAGGCCAACAGCGCGGCCCGGGAGATCCTGGGCTACGACGATGAGGCAGCCCTCAACGGCCTGGAACTGAAGGAGCTGTTTCCCAAGCGTCAGGGCGAGGAGGAGCTGCAGGCCCTGATCCTCGCGGCCGGAGCCGTGAAGGGGCACAAGGTGGCCTACACCACGCCGGGGGGCGAGGCCAAGACCATCGCGGTTTCCGCCGTGGCCGTGCGGGACGAGAAGGGCTTCGTGCCCTACGTCAACATGGTGGTGGAGGACGTGACGGACCGCACCCTGGCCGACCAGGCCCAGTCCCATCTCATCGCCGAGTTGCAGACCGCGCTGCAGTTCCTGAACCTCCCGGTGGGGCGCCTGGCCGCCCCCTTGACCACCATCGAGGCCACGGCGGACATCCGGCGCACGGCCATGCGCATGGTGGAGACCGGTTCCAGTCTCCTGGCCGTCACGGACGAGCAGGGGCGGATCAGCGGCACCGTCACCGAGCGAGACCTGCTGGACCGGGTGCTGGGCGACGCGGCCGCCCTGGAGCTGCCCGTGACCGCGCTCATGGCCGAGAAGAGCGTCGCCCTGCCCGAATCCGCCATGGTCTTCGAGGCCACGCTGCTCATGGGCGAGCACGACATCGAGCAGTTGGTGGTCACGGACAGCGCGGGCAAGCCCGTGGGCTGCGTGGGCGCCGCCGAGCTCTTGCAGAACCAGCGCTACTCCCTGGCCTACCTCATGCATTCGGTGCAGCGGGCCCAGAGCCCCGAGCAGGTCTTCCAGGTCAGCCCCTTGCTGCAGACCCTGGTCCTGGCCCTGGTGGACGCCGACACCGACCCCCGCACCACCACGCGCATCCTGGTCAGCGTGTCCGAGGCCATCACCCAGCGCTGCATCCACCTGGCCATCGAGCGGCTGGGCCTGCCCCCGACGAACTTCGAGTTCCTGTCCATGGGCAGTCAGGGGCGGTTCGAGCAGACCCTCAAGACGGACCAGGACAACGCCATCATCTTCGAGGACGTGGAACCGGAGCGCACCGAGGCGGTGCGGGCCTATTTCCTGGAGCTGGGGAAACTGGTCTGCGGCTGGTTGGACACCGCCGGGTACCGGTACTGCGAGGGCGGGGTCATGGCCCAGAATCCCAAGTGGTGCCTGCCCCTTGCGGACTGGAAGCGGCAGTTCCGGGGCTGGGTCAACGAGGCCGTGCCCCAGAACCTGCTCAACACCAAAATCTTTTTCGATTTCCGCCGGGTCTACGGCTCGGACTGGATGGCCGAGGAGCTGCACGACTTTCTGGACCAGCTCCTGGAGGGCAATACCCTGTTTTTCTACAACCTGGCCCAGAGCAGTCTGGAGTTCAAACCGCCCCTGGGCTTGTTCAAGTCCATCCGCACCGAGAGCATCGGGGTCAGCGGCAAGGGCTTCAGCCTGAAGAAGGCCATGACGCCCATCGTGGACTTCGCCCGGCTCTATGCCCTGCGCCACAAGGTGCGCGCCACCAACACCCTGGAGCGGCTGCGGCTGCTCTGCGAGGCCGAGGCCCTGGGCGAGGAGGCGCGCCGGGAACTGGAGAGCGCCTACACCCAGCTCATGCGCTTGCGGCTGCAGGCCCAGGTGCTGTCCATGCGCAAGTCGGGCCAGCCCGAGAACGTGATGGACACCAGGCACTGCACCCAGCTGCAGCTGGTGCTGCTCCGGGAAATCTTTTCGCAGGTCGCCCTGTATCAGAAGAAGCTGAGCATGGACTTCCTGGGTACGGTCTGAGGCGCTCCGCACCCTGCCGCGCCTGAGAACGCGCTCAGGCCTCCCGCCGCCGCCCCAGAAGGAGTTTGGCCAGTCCGGCCAGCCCGGCCGCCAGCAGCAGGGCGCCGCTCCAGAACTGCGGCTTGGGCCCCTCGCTGACGAAGATCACGTCCTCGTCCACCTGCAGCCCCACGTCCTGGGCCAGCTTGAGAAGGTTGCGGCGGTTGCTCTTGGCCCGGGCGCCGGAGCTCACCAGGCCCGTGCGCGGCTCCCGGCTGAAGAAGACGTCCTGGTGCTCGGCCTGGTAGGCGGCACGGGCCGCGTCGTCCTCCAGGGCGAAGTGGTAGATCTTGAAATGTTCGAGGAGTACCGGGTCGCGGGTTTCGAGCAGCAGCCGCAGCGGTTCGGGAGCGGGCGCGCCCCGGCCGGTGCGGTCCGGCACCAGTGGCACCAGCAGGGCCTCGAGTTCCAGGCTGCCGGAGGTGGAGATGGCTTCGGCCAGGTCCAGGACCCCGCCTTCGATGCGCAGCCAGTCCGCGGGCAGGGGCCCCGGCCCCAGTTGGGCCGCATCCACGGCCACCGGCTCGGGGTTTCGCAGGTAGAAGAGCAGGTCCGTGCCGCCCAGCCAGAGGAGCAGCAGACACACGGCCACGAGGGTGTAGCGGAACTTCATGCTGGGGGTCCTTGCCTTGGCAGTGAAAAAGGGGCCACGCAACGTCCGTGGCCCCTCGGTTCAGACGATGGACGACATCAAGCCGCGCTTTCCGGGGCCTCGGGCTTGGTCAACAGAGAGACCACCACCAGGGCCAGGAAGCTCAGCGGGATGGAGATCAGCCCAGGATTGTTGAGCATGTGCGGCGCCTCGGAGGGCAGCATGCCGTAGCGGATGTACATGTCCGGCGAGGTGAGGATGATGCCCAGGGAGGCCACGATCCCGGTGAGGATGGAGGCCGCGATGCCGTGGCGCGTGGTGCGTTTCCAGAACAGCAGCATCAGGATGGCCGGCAGGTTGGCCGAGGCTGCCACGGAAAAGGCCCAGCCCACAAGGAACGAGACGTTCATCCCCTGGAACACGATACCCAGGTAGATGGCCACCAGGCCCACCCCCACCGAGGCCAGCTTGCCCGCCAGCACCTTCTTGGCGTCGGTCATGCGCATGCCCAGGAAGTTGTCCATGAGGTCGTGGGCCACGGCCCCGGCCGCCGCCACGATCAGCCCCGACACCGTGCCCAACACCGTGGCGAAGGCTAGCGACGAGATGATCGCGAAGAGGAAGACCCCGAAGGACAATGCCACCAAGGGGGCGGACATGTTGTCGTCCATGAGGTTGACCACCCCGTTGGTCATGGCCCCCAGCCCCATGTACATGGTCAGCATGTAGAAGAAGCCGATGGCCGCGATGGCCACGATGGTGGACTTGCGGGCCGCGGCCTGGCTGGGCACGGTGTAGTAGCGGATCAGGATGTGGGGCAACGAGGCCGTGCCGCAGAACAGAGCCAGCATCAGGGAGATGAAGTTCACCTTCTCCGTGGTGGTGGCGTTGTCCACCTTGAACTTCAGACCGGGGCGCAGCACCTTGCTCCCGGGGGTGGGCTTCTGGAAGTAGATCACCACCGTATCGTCGCCGTCCTTCAGGTACTTCTTGCCCCACAAGACAATGGTGCTGTCCTTGATTGCGGCCAGATAACCCCAGGGGCCGATGCTGCCGGACTTGGCCACGGTCTCGCCGTCCACCACCAGCTCCTGGACGTGCCCCACGGGGTAGAACAGGCCTTCCTCCTTGGGCGCGCCGTTGTAGAGCACCGAACCGTCCGCCCTGTTCATGACGAACTGGGTCTCTTCCAGGGTGTAGCCGCCTTCGGCCTCCAGCAGACGCCAGACCGAGATGCGACCGTCCTTGGTCAGCTTGATGAAGCCTTCCTTGCCGTAGGCGTTCTCGGCCCAGTCCGCGGGGACCTCGTAGGCGGGATCATCCAGCTGCAGGCTACCGTCTTCCTGCACCACGGCGCTCAGGGTGGTGAAGGTGTGGTACGCGGAGCGCCCCCCGGCATCGGGCGAGGTGTTCAGGCCGCGATTCAGGATGCTCACCGTGAGGAGCAGGGAGCAGACCAGCAGCAGCCCGCCCTTGAAGAACTGCACGTAGGTGGTGGAGGCCATGCCCGCGGTGGCCACGATGAAGGTCACCACGATGCCCACGATGCTGACCCCGGCCCAGTGGGGCAGGCCCAGCAACGGCGTCACCAGCACGCCCGCGCCCACCATCTGGGGGATGAGGTAGAAAATGGAGATGACCAGGGTGCTGACGGCGGCCATGAGCTGAATGCCCTTGGAATTGAACCGGCTGTCCAGAGCGTCGGTGAAAGTGAACTTGCCCATGCGCTTGAGGGGCTCCGCCACCAGGAACAGGGCCACCACCCAACCGGCCAGATAGCCGATGGAGTAGAGAAAGCCGTCGTACCCGGCCGTGGCGATCATGCCGCAGATGCCCAGGAACGAGGCCGCGGACAGATAGTCGCCGGCAAAGGCGATGCCGTTCACGGACCAGTGGATGGTGCCCCCCGCGGCGTAGTATCCCGCGGCGGAAGAGGTCCGTCGGGCCAGGTAGAACGACATGCCCAGCACGAACAGGACGAAGGAAACGAACAGGGCAACGGCCAAAATGGATGTGGTATAGATCATGACGCTCCCCTACAGATTCATTTTCTTCTCTGCACGGGTGCAGAGATGATTGTAGATGAGCGCCTGGATCATGGCGAAAACGATCAGGCCGAAGCCGTAAACCACAGCCAGGTTCACCCCCAGGACATCCCGCTCCATGAGTTCCGGGCTGTAGACGTTGATGAACACGAAACCAGCATAAATCACTGTGTACAAAAGAAACATCCAGACCCCGACAACCGTCTTGTAGCCGGTTGCGAGATCCTTGCCGAGCTTGACCGCAGGGCCGTGACCCATCGTGCTCCCCTCCTCCGGTTTGCTGGTCCGCGCACGCGGAACCGTTGACTCCCTCCACCGGAAACCGGCCTTCCTCCCCTGGCCTCCGGTACCTCTTCCCTACGCTGTTGCGGCACGAAATACAGCCCCGGTGCTTTGCCAGCGCACCGTCTCTTTGCTGCATTCCATACGAAACAAGTCTGATTTTTCGGACCAGCCTCTCCCACTGGCCCGAGGGCCGCATTCCCTCAGCTCCGCCGGGTTGCGCCCGCGTCGCGGGCTGGCACGGACACGGGCGGCAAAACCCCTGCGTTCCCGCCACTTTGCGGCTGGGGGCGCCGCTGCCGGAACGCGAAGAGACTGCCCCAGCCACCAAAAATGGGGCTGCAGGACGCCGCCTCCGGGATTTGATTCCGCACCGTGGTCACCCGCTCACCGGCCTCGAGCAGCATG